>NZ_JBPFDQ010000076.1:0-26317 GCF_059415045.1 Ferdinandcohnia sp. SAFN-114
TTTAAACTTTTTTATGAAGGCTACCAAGCGAAAGCGCGGTAGAAAAATCTGTGTCTATTTTCTTGACATAGTATCAAATAGTATAGTCCTCAAAATATTTGTGTCTAACTTTCAAAGGTTGTTCTAAAAGTTCTTCTGGAAATCTCCGGACCATTACTATAACTCCTTATAATCTTTAAAAGAATTTTGTTCTTCCATTTCCTCAAGTATATTTAGATACGAATGATTTTTTTGTTTGTCAACGAGTACAAGGTTAGTGTCAGGTTTCTCAGATTTGGTCTTAGAAGTGTTATTAGATTTAGTTTTATTAGATTTAGTTTTATCAGTTTCTTTATTGTTAGTTTTTCCACCTGTAATTACATATAGAGATTTCTTAACTGCATTGTCCTTTAGATGTTGAATTTTTAAAAGTTCATACGCTTCTGCACTTTCCAAAAACTCAACAATTTGAGAACTAGAGATATCTTTCTTTAATCCAAATATTTTCTTCTTTTTACGTATTTCGGCAGTTACTAACTTCAATTCTTTTTCAGTCCGATTTGCTAAATTTATATAATGTTCTGAAGTCAATTCTACCCAATAGTTCTTCACATAGGCATAGGCAATCCCAATATTAAATGGATCATACCTTACTGGAACGTTTGTACCTTCTATTTCAGGATGTAAAAGAATCTCCGCAAAATAATAAAAATAATTTATTTTAACACCTTGTCCTGGAATAACCTTTGCAGTTCCTTTTTTTGTCGATGGTAAAGTTAGCATTTTAAATGTTTCATCATTTTTAATAAATGTCTTTTTACGCTCCCCAGTTTTCGCAATTCTCTTAATAAATGTTTCCCTCGGGCTATCCATAAGTGTACTGTGTTCAGCGCTATCGTATACCTCGTAGTACCATTCTTCTAACATTAAATTTAAGTCCTCTAATGTCCAAACTGCATGAATCTTTGGATTAACCTCTTTTGTAACTTGTCTAAAGTTTTTCATTACTTTTGTATTACCTAACAAATTATGAATAAATACTTCATTAGTAACACCAAAATGCCTCTCACAAACATTACCGAAACGTGGTTTGGCCCCAGGTCTTACTTTTTTTCCTTTACCATATCTTGCAATTAAAGTATCAAAATATACACTTTGAAAATCGGTACCTCCATCTACAATTATAGTATCCGGTAATCTTGAGTATCTTTTTACACACTCTCTCATTACCATCATATTAGATCTATAACTCGGTGGATCGAATGTTAAATAAAATGCTAAAATTCTTCTTGAAAATGCATCAATCATTATAGTAATGCATGGCTTTCCAAGATTTTCTCCAGTTTCGGAACAAATTAATTCTATATCCAATACTGTGTGGTCAATATGACAAATTTCAAAAGGTCGATCTCCATGTCTTGGTGTAGTCATTCTTAGCTCCAAATAAACAGGTTCTGTTTTATATGCTGATTTTGAACCTTCCCTTTTCTTTGTTTGGATATGAATAGGACGATTTTTAACCCTCTTTAAAAAAGTATTAAAGCTTGGTATTTCATAACCCTTCTTTTTACATGCGTTTTTAAAAGAGTTATAAACTGTATGAGCATTTTTCTGAATGATAGTTTCGAAATCATCCAAAATATAATGATCCATTAATTCATATATTTCTTCTTGAAATCTAGAAGTTCTATTTCCTTGATTTTTTCTATTTGAGATTAGGCCTACATATCCATGTCCATAAATTTTTTCGGCATCACGAAATTTTTTCATCCAGTCTCTGATTGTTCTTTCCTTTGGTTCAAAATCAGAGTAAGTTCCTCCATTTAACATTCCTTGGACAACAAAATACTTTCGATTTGCGTCTGCTAAGTCTCTTTCATCTGCACTTCTAATAATATTATTAACTTCCTTATCTTTATCAGATTCAATATATGTATTGATTCCCTTTATGGAACCCTCCTTAATTAAGTTCTCAAAAACAGTTTTTGGAAGGCTGGTTATTTCTTCATAATTATTTAAGAGAGATACTTCACTTTCTCCAATGTTCAAAATAGTGCAAACCACACCATCCCAATTAACCTTATTTCCTATTTGAATATCAACAGTACTTGGCTCTAGCAACAATGGTTTATAGGACTTTTCTAAATTTCTGTATGCCTCAAAAGTATTCTTGTTTAGAAAAACAGGAAACTTATCAAAATCAATTATTAAGTAGTTATTAATGTCTGCATAAACTTCATCTATTGCAATTAATGTATAAATATCGTCTGCTGTATAAGTAGACTGATCATTAAGAAGATCTTCTAACATAGTTGCTGGCTTATTTTGTAATATTTTTTTAATTATCAAAGTAGACTCAGTTGATACAGATGGATTTTCATCTAAAAGATAATCCTCTAAAAACCTTATATTTCTTTGAAAAATCCAATTGATTTCCTTTGATGATCTTATTCTGAAAGAAAGTCCAAACTGTTTTGCATACTCCTCTGCTGGAGGACACCTCCACCTTCCATCTTCATCTTTACAATATCGATTTGGATTTTTTTGAGATAATTCAATTAATTTTTCTTCTGTTTTCCACTCTTCCCAACCTATCCAGTCATCTTCAATAGTAAAGAAATCAGGGGTGTACATATGACCAACTGATTTTTTCTTGGAACCATCTGGCATATCATATTTTATTTTAAAAGAATGGGGTTGATCATAATATTCTATAACTTTTGGGTCATGCTCTTTCTCGTATATGCCTGCCAATTCTAATTTGTGGCTTTCAAACTGAATAGTAACTCCCATTTTTTTACTAGGGTAGAATCCTCGAACATTCTTTCCATTACTTCTAACTTTTCTTGATGGTTCTGAACTTCTGATATTCTGTATGATTTTTAATGCATCCTGAGTAATATGTTTTCCTTTAATCCATTTACTAAAGTCTTTTTCGTTCAAGAATTACCCTCCTCAAGTTATGAATAAAGCTAACAGTTAATCATAAGTTTGTTTTAGTTCACCCCAAGTTTCTCTAATGAAACTTTCTTTTAGCAAAAGGTTTCCCCCAAGTTCTTTTTCAACAACTCTTCTACTTGGGTAAATGTTTCTCTCTTTGAGCTTCTCAAAAGTTTCAACCAATTTTTGTTTTGTTCTTTCTTGTCTTTCGATTTTTTTCGATACAATATTGTTCTGGTAATTCTCCACAATTTTTTTAGATTCGATTGGGTGCATCCTTGATAGTAGTCTACGGTCGCAGCCAATCATTTTTGCTATTTGGGACAAAGAATTGCATTCAGGGTTATTGATTTCGTTAAGTAAAATCTTTTTAATTTTTTCATGGTCAAATCGCTTCCTTTCATTTAATGAACAGGTCATATCTTCCTGTTTTATATTATTAATATTTAATGAATCAATTAGTTTCATTTCAAAGAAATCCATAATATCAATTTCAAGCTTATTGCAAATGGAATTTAGAATTGAAAATTGTGGTATATTTTCCCCTTTAAGCCAATATCGAAAAGTACTATAAGGAATTTCAGCAAATCGAGAAAAGGCTTTAATATTTCCATTAAACACTGAATGTAAATAATATTTTAAAGATATAGATACCATATCCTGATTAAAATGAAATTCACTTTCTGTTAAAGTAGTAACTTCTAGAATTTTCCCGATGTTTATTTCAATACTTTTAGATAACTGATGGGTAATACTATGGCTAATTTCCCCCTCATTTCCTAACCAGCTTCTGCAATTATCGCAATAACCAGGTTTAGAATTTCTTGATAGAGGGTTCATTTTTATTTCACATTTTTCACATGATGTATGTAAAGGAATATTGTGTTTTAAACAATTCTTGCTCTCCTTAAAACACCAGATAAGCGGTTCATATATTTGTTGTCCGGTCGCAAATAATTCATCGAAGCAATAAGGACACCACTTTTTCTTTATGTCCAGCAAATTTCTGGTTGAGGTAATACTAGCCCAGGATAAAAGTGTTAACATTTTTAAATTACTTCTACTTGTTAAATTCTCAATTACTTCCACAAAATCACTTGCCAGTGTTCCAATTCCATTTACTCCACTAGATGAATCATAAAATCCATTTCCTCCCCTACTTCCAATAGCAGTTATATAATACTTATCCAAATAGAGAGCAAGAAGTTTTGATAAGAGTACACCAGTAAAAACACAATGATAATCTGCTAAACGAGAAATATAGCTTGTTAAAGATTCAACATATGGTGTACCTAATCCAATAGGTTCAATACTAAATAGTTTGCTTCTTGGTAGAAATCCATTATTTTCTAATTCGTTCATTCTAAAACACCCTCTTTCTTAAGGGGTAAAATTTCCATTAAATAGAAGTTTTATTCGAGGGTGTTTTATATTTTTTTAGTACAACAACGACAATATTTGTCGTTTCACGACAAATATATATTTTTTTTACACTAAAGTCAAGATTAGATACAATAATAAAAGAGAGGATGGTGTTTTCAATATGGATTTTGGGAATTTAGTCCGTAGATTAAGAAAGGAAAGATCCTTAACTTTAAAACAAGTCGAAGAATTAACCGGAATAAGTTTCTCACAACTTGGTAAGATTGAAAGAGGTGTTCATAAGCCAAGTCAAGATACTATGGATAAACTTAATCAATTTTTTAAAATATATGAATTTATTGGTGATGAAATTAAGGGGAACTACCTCAAATATGAGTCGCCAATTAATGCTATTACAAGAGTAGAGGTGTTTGTAAGAGATGCCTTTTTATGTCAAATGTGTGGTGGGAAAAAACCAGAGAAAAGTCTTAATGTTTATCATATAACCCCTATAGAGTTAGGTGGAAGTTCAGCTGAAGAGAATCTTATAACACTATGTAATGATTGTTTTAGTGGTAGACAGGAATTTATTAAAAAATATGGAATTGATCAGGACCCCCTTAAACAAATATGAAAACTTCGAGAGTGAACTTGAAGAGTACCTAATGTTCAAATAACTTAATATTTAAGGGCTTCACTCAAAACTGTTTAATAAAAAACCTCTTATCTGTTTAAAACATATAGCAACGATTTCATTTCATAAAAAAACTGTAAGCATTGCTGCTTACAGTTCCTAGAGTATTGAAGCATATTTTTGCCTAATGATTATTGAAGCATTTCATTGCCAAACCGGCAAAATTATGTTTCAAATCACAATTTCGTATTTAACCACCAAGTATATGTATTTGGTGGAGACGGTGGGACGTGCTATTCCATGCTTTCGTCATGGCACTGACTATATCTTGAACCTGAAGAAGTTATCAGGTCCTCCGGCGTATTATGCGAAATATAATTTGTACCTAGTCAGGTAGGATTTCGCATCCTAGTACTACCATGATTCATGGCAGCCTATAAGTCGATACACGGCTGATAGATTACTCTACATACCGCTCGGCATTGCCTTATCGCATCAAGTACGACTTAGGTTTCACCGATAAAGCCGGATTATCACTTATGTGTTACCACATAAGGCGACTAATTACTAATCGAACCCACGTCCAAAGATATTGGCACTTAAGCTTCTACGAGTGTAGTCGATATATTAGCATTTCGCTAACTTTTCAGCCTATCGACAGGCTTCCAAGCAGCTAGTCTGGTTGTTCTCTTCCTTCGTCCTCAGACGGCGAACTCCGGCGTAGCCCACTTAAAGTGAGTCCCTGACCCTACCACATGGGCGATGGAGGGAGGAACCGCTATAGACTGTTATTAAGCAGCTAAAGCGAAGTTGTTGTTTTCTTTGCCAGTTATAGGCGTTGACGTTTTAACGAGGCCGATCCCCTCGACTCGCAACTTAAGCTCAAACTACCCCTGTCGAATCCGTAGCGTCCCCATATGTCGAATGATAAGCGGTGAATCTCTTCGTCAGCTTGCTCGTTCAAATCCTCACGTATGTCTAATACGCTCCGGTTCTCACTCACTTCGCTTCCTTGACCTTCTTGCTTCTAATTCGCCAAACATTCTTAAATGATAATGATGAACTTAATCACCAGTTATCTGGGTGTTTCGGATGAAGTGTTTTTGCTTTCGTTGACTATTCAATTGTCAACCACATGTCTTATTATAGCACATGTACTTACAATTTCAATTGTAAGTTATTGTAAGTTACGTGAATCAAATACACATCGGTGTATTTGCGCCCTGATTTTTTTCGAGCACGCTCGAAAAATTACATTTAAAAAATCTGTGGCATCCGCCGGAGGCTAACTTTATTCAGTTATGCCGTAACTTTGATTATTCGTTAAACTTTTGATTCATCTATCAATAAATTAGAGTTTGTAAACTACTGCTGAATAAAGTTACATCTTTTGTCGTTCTCTGAAAGCACGTTCGATGTCACGTTTCGCTTCTTTTTTCTTCAGATCTTCACGTTTGTCGTACTTTTTCTTACCTTTACCAAGACCTAATAAAAGCTTTGCATACCCATTTTTTAAATAGATTTTAATTGGAACAAGCGCATAGCCTTCTTCCTTTGTAAGACCAATTAGTTTGTTAATCTCTTTTTTATGAAGTAGAAGCTTACGTGTACGCAGCGGTTCATGATTATATCGGTTACCTTGCTCATAAGGGCTAATATGCATGTTGTACAGGAATACTTCACCGTTATGAACACGGGCATATGAATCCTTCAAATTGGCTCTGCCATTTCGAAGAGACTTAATTTCTGTCCCTTGAAGAACAATTCCTGTTTCATAGGTTTCTTCAATAAAATAATCATGATTGGCTTTTTTGTTTTGTGCGATTACCTTGCCTGCACCTTTTGGCATATTGATTTCCCCCTTAACACGGTACCTTATATTTTAACAAAAATTGGACAACATCACAAGGCAAGGGCTCGACTCAATAACATAAAATAATTCATGGACCCACACCCCTGAGTCTGTTGCTTACTAATTGCCTTTTTAGCATAGAAATACATCCATGCCATGAATCCACCACCTATTAAATTAAACAAACACTATTCAAAAGCCCAGCATAAAAAAGCACTCCACACTTGTGGAGTACTTTAGGTTATCTTCTCTTCTTGCGTTTCTTATTTTTCTGAGAAGGTACATTATCAAAATTCTTCTTTTTCTTACGTGGTTTGCGAGTTGACCATTCGCCATCGTTATTACGGTCGCTCTTCTTGTCATCATTCGAACTAGATCGACCTCTTCTTTTTTCGGATTTAATAATCGTAGGTTGTTCCTTCGAAAACTTGCGACGGCTTCCTTTCATGCCGACAACCTCAAAGTCAACAGAACGCTCATCCTTATTTACGTTGATAACACGAACCGTAATTTCATCACCTATGCGGAATACATTCCCGGTCCGTTCTCCAATCATCGCGTAACTTCTTTCGTCATACCGGTAATAGTCATCTGTTAAATAACTTACGTGAACGAGTCCTTCAATTGTATTTGGAAGCTCAACAAACATTCCAAAGTTTGTAACAGAACTTATGATGCCATCGTATTCCTCACCGATTTTATCCATCATGTACTCTGCTTTTTTCATGCTATCTGTTTCACGTTCAGCTTCAACTGCACGACGTTCCATATTGGAGGAATGCTCAGCAATATCCGGAAGTTTTTCCTTCCATTTATCCTGAGTGGCATTGTCTAGCTTTCCTTGAATTAAATAGGTACGGATCAATCGATGAACGATTAAGTCTGGATAACGTCGAATTGGCGACGTGAAATGTGTATAAAAATCAGTTGATAATCCAAAGTGACCCACGCTTTCTGGATCGTATTTTGCTTGTTTCATTGAACGCAACATGACGGTTGAAACAACCATTTCCTCAGGTTTACCCTGAACTGCTTCAATGACTTCCTGTAATGCACGAGGATGAATTGAATTTCCAGCTCCTCTTACAAGATAGCCAAAGTTCGTAATGAATTCTAAGAAACGTCTTAACTTCTCTTCATTAGGATCCTCGTGAATTCGGTAAATAAACGGCACATTCATCCAATGGAAATGCTCAGCAACTGTTTCGTTTGCAAGTAGCATGAACTCTTCAATTAATCGTTCACCCACGGAACGCTCCCTTAAGACGACATCATATGGTGCGCCTTCTTCGTTCACAAGAACCTTTGCTTCTTTAAAATCAAAGTCAATCGCGCCACGTTTCATTCGTTTTTCACGAAGAATTGTAGCAAGTTGTTCCATATCTTCAAACATAGGAACGAGTGGCTCATAACGTGTTCTTAGTTCTTCGTCTTTGTCTACAAGAATGCTGTTTACATCCGAATACGTCATCCGTTCCGTCGTTTTAATAACACTTTGGAAAATATCATGTTTAACAACAGCACCGTTTTGGTCAACCTCCATCTCACATGATAATGTTAGACGATCAACCTTTGGATTTAATGAACAAATCCCATTGGATAAACGATGTGGAATCATCGGAATCACGCGATCGACAAGATAAATACTAGTTCCGCGGTCACTCGCTTCCTTATCAATAGGCGAACCTTCTGTTACATAATGGGTAACGTCAGCAATATGCACACCTAGCTTGTAATTGCCATTCTCAAGCTTTGTAACTGTTACAGCGTCATCTAAGTCTTTAGCATCGGCACCATCGATAGTAACTATAACTTCATTTCGTAAATCGCGTCGATCTTCGAGATCTTTTGGATCGATCGTATCTGGTGTATTGTTTGCCTGTTCTAATACATCCCTTGGAAATTCCTGTGGAAGGCCATGCTTATGAATAACCGAAAGAATATCGATTCCAGGGTCATTTTTATGACCTAAAATTTCAACTACTTCTCCTTCCGCACTCATTCTCCCTTCAGGATATGTGACAAGCTTGACGACAACCTTATGTCCCTCAATTGCACCATGTGATGCCTGCTTCGGAATGAAGATGTCATTGGCAATTTTTTTATCATCAGGAATAACGAATCCAAAGCTTTTACTTTCCGTATATGTACCTACAATTGTTTTCACGCCGCGTTCAATAATCCGAACAACGGTGCCTTCTTTGCGTTGACCAGAAGACTCCGTGCTTATTCGAACAAGAACGGTATCACCATGCATTGCATTCTTTAATTCATTTGGTGGAATAAATACATCATCCATTGTCTTATCTTCCGGCATCACAAATGCAAAACCTTTCGCATGCCCAGTAAGAGTTCCTCTAACAAGGTTCATTTTTTCCGGAAGACCGTAGCGATTACTTCGAGTTCGAACGACTAAGCCCTGTTCTTCCATTACCACAAGAGCTTTGACAAAGTCCTTAAAATCCTCCGAACCTTTAATTCCGAAAGCCTCCTCAAGTTCCTGAACAGTTAATGGCTTGTAGGCTTCTTCCTTCATAAAGTCCAATAATTGATTAATATGTTTTTGGATATCTTGTTCCATTTTTTTCCCTCCCGTTACCAATCTAACTGCTCTAAAAATGCATACACATCCTCATGCAGTTGGTCACGTTCTTTGTCTAGGGTAATGACATGTCCTGACTCTTCGTACCATTTAATCTTTTTAAAATCATTTTCAACTGCTTCATATATAATATTCGCACTATCAGGATTTATCATTTTGTCATGACGAGCCTGTGCAACAAAAGTAGGCGAATAAATCATATCGACATTATCCCGCACTTCTGCGATTAGGTTTTGCAATGCTTTTAACGTATTCATCGGGGTCTTCTTAAATTCTTCAATTTCTTGCTCGATTTGTTCAGGTGATTTCCCTTCAAATCGCTTATATTCCCGTGCATACTCAACAACACCCTCATACATGACCTCTTCGCTTTTTAAATACATAGGCGCACACATCGTCACTATCCCTTTTATAGGTACAGTGTATCCCAATTTTAACGAAAATACCCCACCAAGTGACAATCCTGCAACAGCAATATTTTCGTAGCCTTTGTCTTTTAAAAACTGATAGCCATTCATGACGTCCTTCCACCAATCCTCGTGACCGGTATGGACTAATTCTTCCGGTGGAACACCATGTCCTTTGTATATGGGTGCATGACAGGTATAGCCTCTATTTTCAAGGAAACGGCCGAGCATTCGAACATCTGCCGAATTTCCTGTAAAACCATGTAGTAATAAAACAGCCTTTTCTCCACCTTCAAATAGGAAAGGTTGAGGTAGTTTGATCTTCATTATGTATAACTCCTTTATGATGGTATTCAAAAATTCGCCAAATGATAAGCTGCGAATCTCTGCAAGATTTTAACCAAAGATGGAACGAGTACCATGTATATGTGCTTGCGTCTACTCGTTCATTCTAGAATGTAAATTCCTCAGCACAAGGCTGCATGGAAGAATATTCTATGTAGTCGCCTCACTCCGGTCCTCAAGCAGCTAGTTCCTTGACCTTCTTGCTTCTGATTCGTCGAATTTTTGAATTATTATTTTTCGACATCCAATATGTTTATTTTGCGCATTTTTTCGGTATTCTACTATCGTACATGAAAGACCTTTTTATACGCAATAAAAAAGGCTAGACATCTACTGTCTAACCTACTTTTGAATAGTTTTATAGTTCAAAGTATGATACTGCAATTGTAAGAACAAAGAATAATACCGCTAAGACAACTGTAATTCGGTGTAAAACTGCGTCAAGTCCACGAGCCTTTTGCTTTCCGAATAACTGCTCAGCACCACCAGAGATAGCGCCAGATAGACCTGCGCTTTTACCGGATTGTAATAAGACCACTACGATCAACGCGATACATACGATTACTAATAATGTAACAAATACTCCATGCAACATATAAAACTACACCTCCTGAACGAGAACGCATATGACGTTAGTATAAATGTACCATAAAAATACAAAGTGGACAATACTGCATTTTCTGACTTTACATTTTTTTCAAACCTAATATATGGAACTACAATATGTCGTAGTTTTTTCCAAGGATTCACTTCATGATTTGGGCTGTTAACGTCCATATTAAGGTTGACTACCTTGAAAGGGATGATGATAAGTGATCAATTGGGATTTTGATGAAATGGTAAAAGAACAGAAAAAACACAAAGCGAATTATTTAGGTGAGAATACACAGCAAGATAAGCAAAAGAAGCAGCAGCCGAAGAAAGAAAAGTAGTTAGAAGTCGTGCTCCATGTTTTGAGGAGATTCTTCATCTTTATTCGTGCTTAACGAGTGCGAATCTGGGTATTTTTAGGAAAATGCAGTCTTCTTTATGTTCTTTGCGGGTACGAATCTGGAAAGTTCTAGGAAACACCGGTCCTCTTTATGTTCTTTGCGGGTACGAGTCTGGAAAGTTCTAGGAAACACTGATCCTCTTTATGTTCTTTGCGGGTTCGAGTCTGGAAGGTTCTAGGAAACACCGATCCTCTTTATGTTCTTTGCGGGTTCGAGTCTGGAAGGTTCTAGGAAACATCGGTCCTCTTTATGTTCTTTGCGGGTACGAATCTGGAAAGTTCTAGGAAACACTGATCCTCTTTATGTTCTTTGCGGGTTCGAGTCTGGAAGGTTCTAGGAAACACCGGTCCTCTTTATGTTCTTTGCGGGCACTAATCTGGAAAGTTCTAGGATAATCCATACCTCTTTACGCTCTCAGGGTTGTGTGTTTAACCGCGAAACCACAATTCAGCAAAAAAAAACGACAAGCCACTAAGCTTGTCGTTTTCCTTTTATGAGATTAACCTCTTAGGTTGTAGAAAGATGCTAATCCGTTGTATTGAGCTGTTTCTCCAAGATTGTCTTCAATACGTAGTAATTGGTTGTATTTCGCAACACGGTCAGTACGTGATGGAGCACCAGTCTTGATTTGGCCAGCGTTTGTAGCAACTGCGATGTCAGCGATTGTGCTGTCTTCTGTTTCACCAGAACGGTGAGAGATAACTGCAGTGTAGCCTGCGCGTTTTGCCATTTCGATTGCATCAAATGTTTCAGTTAATGTACCGATTTGGTTTACTTTGATAAGGATTGAGTTACCTACGCCTCTTTCAATACCTTCAGAAAGTTTCTTTGTATTTGTAACAAATAGATCGTCACCAACTAGCTGAACTTTTTTACCTAGGCGCTCAGTTAGAAGCTTGTGACCTTCCCAGTCGTTCTCGTCTAAACCATCTTCAATAGAGATGATTGGGTATTTTGAAACAAGATCTTCGTAGAATGCAACCATTTCTTCAGAAGAAAGAACTTTACCTTCCCCTTTAAGATGGTATTTACCGTCTTCTTTGTTGTAGAACTCAGAAGATGCTGCATCCATTGCAAGACGTACTTGCTCGCCTGGCTTGTAACCAGCTTTTTCAATTGCTTCTACGATTGTTTGTAGAGCTTCTTCGTTTGAACCAAGGTTTGGAGCAAATCCACCTTCATCACCAACAGCTGTGTTTAAGCCTTTTGCTTGTAAAACTGCTTTTAGGTTGTGGAAAATTTCTGCGCCCATGCGAAGTGCTTCTTTGAAGCTTTCTGCACCAACAGGCATAACCATGAATTCTTGAATGTCAACGTTGTTATCCGCATGCTCTCCACCGTTGATGATGTTCATCATTGGTACTGGAAGAGTTTTTGAGTTGAAGCCACCAAGGTATTGGTATAAAGGAATTTCAAGGAAGTCAGCTGCTGCACGAGCCGCTGCCATAGATACACCAAGAATTGCGTTTGCACCTAATTTACCTTTGTTTTCTGTGCCATCAAGCTCAATTAATGCACGGTCGATTGCAACTTGGTCAGTTACGTCGAAACCGATGATTTCTGCAGCAATGATTTCATTAACATTGTTAACAGCTGTTTGTACACCTTTTCCAAGGTAACGGCTCTTATCGCCATCACGAAGCTCAACTGCTTCATATTCACCAGTTGAAGCACCACTTGGTACTAAAGCACGGCCAAATGCGCCGGACTCAGTATATACTTCAACTTCAACTGTAGGATTTCCACGAGAATCTAATACTTCACGAGCGTATACATCTATGATAATTGACATAATAAAATCTCTCCTTTTCGATTAAAAAATAGTTTATTAGGTCGTTCTTTTAAAAATGAATCAGTTACTTTTATTTCTTAAGTAAGCTGTTTCCAGTCATTTCAGCTGATTTTTGAATACCTAGTAGGTCAAGCATGGTTGGTGCTAAGTCTCCTAGGATTCCGTCTTCTCGTAATGCAAAACCTTCTTTTGTTACAATCACAGGTACTGGATTCGTAGTATGTGCAGTCATTGGATTGCCTTCAAGGGTAACAACCTCATCAGAGTTACCATGGTCAGCTGTGATGATGGCTGCTCCACCTTTAGCAACAATGGCATCAACTACTTCTCCTAAGCACTCATCTACTACTTCAATAGCTTTAATCGTTGGCTCAAGTAAGCCTGAGTGTCCAACCATATCTGGGTTTGCAAAGTTTAAGATAATTGCATCATGCTTATCATCTGCAATTTCTTGTAAAAGTGCATCCCTTACCTCATAAGCACTCATTTCTGGCTTAAGGTCATAGGTTGCCACTTTTGGTGAGTTAATTAAAATACGAGTTTCACCAGGGAATTCCTTTTCACGTCCACCACTCATAAAGAAAGTAACGTGAGGATATTTTTCAGTTTCCGCAATGCGAAGCTGTTTTAAACCATTTTGTGAAAGTACTTCCCCTAAAGTGTTATCGAGATTCGTTGGCTTGAATGCCACGTATCCATCTACACTTTCACTGAAGTGAGTTAAGCACACAAAGAATAGCTTGTTTGGATGCTTTGGTCCACGATCAAATGAACGGAAGTCTTCATTTGTAAACGTATTTGAAATTTGGATGGCACGGTCTGGTCTAAAATTATAAAAGATCACCGCATCATTGTCTTGAATCGTTGCAACTGGTGAACCATCTTCTTTTACAATGACAGATGGTAGAACGAATTCATCGTAAATGCCATTTGCATAGGAATCATCGACAAGTTCAAATGCATTTTTATATGTTGGACCTTCTCCGTAAACCATTGAACGGTATGACTTTTCAACGCGCTCCCAACGTTTGTCACGGTCCATTGAATAATAACGGCCAGACAAGGTTGCGATTTCACCAACACCGTATTCTTTTATTTTTTCATCAAGCTGTTCTAGATATATTCTCGCGGTTTGAGGACCCACGTCTCTTCCATCTAAAAAGCCATGAATATATACTTTTTCAACGCCTTCTGATGCAGCAAGTCGTAACAATGCAAATAGATGATCAATGTGACTATGTACACCGCCATCTGATAATAAACCGAATAGGTGGAGGGCAGTTCCATTTTCCTTTACATGTTTCATCGCATCAAGGAATGTTTCGTTTTGCTCAAATTCATGATCGCGAATCGCAACATTAACACGAGTTAAGCTTTGGTAAACAACTCGGCCTGCACCGATATTTAAGTGTCCTACCTCTGAATTCCCCATTTGGCCTTCTGGTAAACCAACAGCCTCGCCACTTGCCTGTAAAGTAGCGTGTGGGTATTGGTTCCAAAAACGATCAAAATTTGGTTTGTTTGCTTGAGCAACTGCATTTCCTTTTACTTCATCGCGAAAAGCAAAACCATCTAAAATGATTAGTGCAACTGGAGATTTACTCATTACTTCTGCGCCTCCAAAAGCTTAACAAAAGAGGAAGCATCAAGACTAGCTCCACCAACTAGAGCACCATCAATATCTGGTTGTGCCATGTATTCTTTAATGTTTTCTGGTTTAACACTTCCGCCGTATTGAATGCGAACAGCATCTGCTACATCAGCAGAGAATTGTTCAGCTACTACTTTACGGATATGTGCACAAACTTCGTTAGCATCTTCTGCTGAAGAAGATTTACCTGTTCCGATTGCCCAGATTGGTTCATAGGCAATGACAACTTCTTTCGCTTGTTCAGCTGTAAGACCTGCTAATGCCTTTTGAATTTGTGTTCCAACTAAGTCATTTGTTTGGCCTGCTTCACGTTGCTCTAATGTTTCACCACAGCATACGATTGGAACTAATCCATGAGCAAATGCTGCAAGTGTTTTTTGATTCACTGTCTCATCAGTTTCAGCGAACATTTCACGGCGCTCAGAGTGACCAAGGATGACATAGTCAACACCTAGATCCTTTAAAGCTACAGGGCTGATTTCTCCTGTAAATGCTCCGCTTTCTTCAAAGTGCATATTTTGCGCACCAATTTTAAGGTCATAGTTTCCTGCTTTTACGTTTGCAACTAGGCGCTCTAAAAATAGTGCTGGCGCACAAACAACAGAATCAACCTTTTCTGGTGATGGAATTAGACCATTAATTTCTTCTACAAAATGAACTGCTTCAGAAAGAACCTTATTCATTTTCCAGTTTCCTGCAATGATTGGCTTTCTCATGTTCACCATCCCTTTCGATTAGAAAAGTGCACGGCGCACAGTCTTAGGTAACAAGCATAAGACGAGCGCTGACAGAAGGTGTCTTTTTACCTTCCGAAGCGATTGGCTTAGACCCGAGAGCCGAAGCGCCTGGAACTAGACATTGAAAACTAGTTGCACTTATTTTTTTATTTATCGTTAAGTAGTACGACTCCTGGAAGCTCTTTACCTTCCATAAATTCTAGCGATGCTCCACCACCAGTTGAAATGTGGCTCATTTTATCAGCTAGGCCGAATTTCTCAACTGCTGCTGCAGAGTCACCGCCACCAATAATTGAGTATGTATCAGTAGCATCAGCTAGTGCTTGACCAACGGCTTTTGTTCCGTTAGCGAATGCATCTAATTCAAATACACCCATTGGTCCGTTCCAAATGACAAGTTTAGAGTTTAGGATAACATCTCTGTAAAGTTCAGCTGTTTTTGGTCCAATATCAAGTGCTTCCCAATCGCTAGGAATCTCTTCGATTGAAACAATTTTAGTGTTAGCATCATTTGAGAAGTCGTCTGCAACTTTTACATCAACAGGCATATAGAAATTAACGCCTTTTTCTTTTGCTTTGTTCATGAATTGGGTAGCAAGATCAATCTTATCTTCCTCTAAAAGTGATTTACCGATTTCGTGACCTTGAGCTTTTACGAATGTATAAGCAAGTCCTCCACCAATGATTAAGTTATCTACTTTTTCTAGGAGGTTTTCGATAACACCAATTTTGTCCTTAACTTTCGCACCACCAATAATTGCAGTGAAAGGACGCTCTGGGTTAGAAAGTGCTTTACCCAATACTTCGATTTCTTTTTCCATTAAGAAACCTGCTACTGCTGGTATGTGTTCAGCGATCCCAGCTGTTGAAGCATGTGCACGGTGAGCGGCACCGAATGCGTCATTTACATACACATCAGCAAGTGATGCAAAATGTTTTGCTAGCTCTGGATCATTCTTTTCTTCTCCAGGGTAAAAACGAACGTTTTCAAGTAAAAGAACATCGCCTTCGTTCATCTCTGAGATGGTTTGTTCAACCTCTGGACCGTATGCTTCATTTGTTTTGCGAACTTCGATACCTAAATGTTCGCCTAAACGCTTAGCAACTGGATCTAAACGAAGCTCATCCACAGCTTTACCTTTCGGACGACCAAGGTGACTCGCTAAAATGACCTTTGCCCCTTCTTTACGAAGGTACTCAATTGTTGGTAATGCTGCACGAATACGAGTCTCATCAGTTACCTGACCATCTTGCATTGGAACGTTAAAATCAACTCGACAAAAAACTCGCTTGCCTTTTACATCCATATCTCTAACTGATTTCTTATTCACAGGGAAGGCCTCCGTTCTATGTAATATTGGTAAAAAACATGTGCCCTAAGCACAAAGTATCCTAGCGGTAATTAGCATCTCATATAGACATCAAAAAGGGAAGGGAACATTCCCTTCCCTTCACAAGTTCTATTATAGTGGTTGTTGCTTTAGTTTAAAAGAACAATGTGTTTTACTAATTGACTAATATGACATACTAATCAAACGGTTAACTTAATCAAATACGCCTCGGCGTATTTGCGCCCTATTTTTTTCGAGCACGCTCGAAAAGTTACCATTAAAAAATCGTGGCATCCGCCGGAGGCTTAATTTTATTCAGGAGGGGTACTCCTGCTGAATAAAATTACAGACCCTTTGATGCGATGTAATCTACAAGGTCAACTACACGGTGAGAGTAACCACTTTCGTTGTCATACCAAGAGATAACTTTTACCATGCTGCCTTCCATAACCATTGTTGAAAGAGCATCGATAGTTGAAGAATTTGAATTTCCGTTGTAGTCACTTGAAACAAGTGGCTCTTCACTGTAACCCATAATTCCGTTTAATTCATTTTCAGAAGCTTTGCGTAATGCAGCATTTACTTCCTCAACAGTTACGTCTTTTTCTAACTCAGCTACTAAGTCTACAAGAGACACGTTTGGAGTTGGAACACGCATTGCTCCACCGTTTAATTTACCTTTTAATTCAGGTAATACTAGAGAAACAGCTTTTGCAGCACCAGTAGATGTTGGGATAATGTTTTCAGCTGCTGCACGAGCACGACGGTAATCCTTATGTGGTAAGTCAAGGATTTGTTGGTCATTTGTGTAAGAGTGAACAGTTGTCATCATACCACGCTTAATTCCAAAGTTTTCATTTAGAACTTTAGCAAATGGAGCTAAACAGTTTGTTGTACAAGAAGCATTAGAAATTACGTCATGGCTTGCTGCATCGTACTTATCTTCGTTAACACCCATAACGATAGTAATATCTTCATCAGTTGCAGGAGCAGAAATGATAACTTTCTTTGCACCAGCTTCAATATGTTTTGCTGCATCAGAACGCTTAGTGAAACGACCAGTTGATTCAATAACTACCTCAACTCCAAGGTCTCCCCAACCAAGTTGAGCTGGGTCGCGCTCAGCTTTAACTAAGATCTCTTTTCCATTAACAACAAGGTTGTTTCCATTAACAGATACTTCTGCATTAAGAACACCATGAACTGTATCATACTTTAATAGATGTGCTAACATATTTGCATCTGTTAAATCGTTTACTGCTACTACTTCAACATTTGGATTTTTTAGAGCCGCACGTAATACGTTACGACCAATACGTCCAAAACCATTAATACCAACTTTTACTGCCATTTTTGATTTCCTCCTTTTGTATGTGAAACCTAAAAAAATATTATTTAAGAGGTTGATTTACCCCTTTATTAACTCTTTCGCTGCACCTTCATCTGTTATTAACAGTGTCTCAGGCGCCTGCTTTAAGTATGCTTGAATGGCTGTTGCCTTCGAAGCTCCACCAGCTACGGCAATCACATCGTGAATTGCGTTCAGACCTTCTAGCTGGATGCCAATTGTTTGAACCCGATGGACCACTTTCCCATCTTCGTCAAAATAATACCCAAAAGCCTCTGCGACTGCATGAGATTCAATGATTTTTTTCATGTCCTCTTCATCTGTTTTACGCCGCTTAGCCATTGTAATAGCGTCTCCTATTCCGTGAACGACCATACTTGACGATTTAATCAAATTCAGGACATCCCGAATCGATGGTTCGGCCACAAAGGATTGATACGCTTCATTGCTCACAACATCAGGTACATGGAGGAGACGGTAATCACCAGAAGCTTTTTCGGCCATCTTTGCGCAAATGGTATTTGCTTGATTTTCTACTCGTTCTCCTAGTCCACCTCTTGCTGGAACAAATAATATACTTCGCCCTTTCGAATCTGGGGTCATCATTTCTGCGACCTCAACGAGGGTTGTACCACCAGTAACTGCGACGATATTTTCTCCAGAAAGCCTTTGTTTTATTCTTGAAACGCAAGCTCTCCCCATTTCTTTTTTCACCCAAGGAGTTGTGTCACTATCGCCAGAAACGACAATTACACCTTTTATCTTTAACTTTTCCTTAAGCTGTGATTCTAAAACCCGTAAACCTAAAACTTCCTTCATGACATCCTCAAGGTCCTTTAATAGTTCAGCACCCTCACTTGTTAAGCTCATTCCAGCCGTACTAAAGTCAACAAGGTTTTGTTCTTTTAAAAATTGAACTTCACCACGGAGGACACGTTCGCTATGACCAAGACTCGTAGAAAGATTCCTTCTTCCAATCGGCTGCATAAGTCGTATGTATTTGAGGATCTCATGGCGTTTCTGCATAACCTCTAGTAAATCAGGTAATAATTTTTGTTGTACCTCAATAATCGAACTCATTTATTCATTTCCCCTTTTTACTATAAGGGACTGTTTTTGTCCCGCTGTGACATATTATGTCCCGCTTACAGTAAAAAAAAACAACTCGTTAAATCAAATACGCCTTGGCGTATTTGCGCCCAGATTTTTTCGTGCTTGCTCGAAAAATTTCCTTTGAAAATCTGTGGCATCCGCCGGAGGCATACTTTATTCAGTATTGAATAAAGTTTGTATATCGCCGTGTTACATTTTCTATAGTACCAGTACTTTTAAAAGAATGCAATAAATAAACTGCCTATTTTTTAGGCAGTCAGATTATTTTAAATATTTACTTAGATACTCTTGAATGACTTCTTTATGGATAATCCCATACTCCACTTCGTTTCCGTCAATTTCGATAACCGGAATCATGATTTGATATTTTTCAAGAAGTTCATCATCTTTATAAATATCAACCTCATTGAGTTCTAATGGAAATTCCTCACTTAATTCCTCGATAACCCGCCTCGCTTTTGTACAAAGGGAGCAATTATCTTTTGAATACATGGTGACTTGAATGCGTCTCAACTGTTACACTTCCAATCTACTTGCTGTATCTTTTTCGCTTCGATGAAGATGGTATATTTAATTGATCACGGTATTTTGCAATTGTTCTTCTGGACACAAGAATACCATGCTCCTCCTTAAGTATACTGACAATATCCTGGTCTGACAAAGGCTTTTGTTTATTTTCCTCATCAATCAACTCTTTTAAAACGTTCTTAACCTGAGTTGATGACGTGTCGGTTGAACCCGTTGTCTGGATGTTGCGACTAAAGAAATATTTCATTTCGAAGATACCAAATGGAGTTTGCACAAATTTATCTTTTACTGCACGGCTTACAGTTGATTCATGAATGTCTAAACTTTGTGCAACATCACTCATTATAAGCGGTTTTAGATGAGCTGGTCCTTTTAGAAAAAAGTCCAGTTGGCGATTGATGATTTCGTTCATGACATTTTGTAAGGTGAGTTTTCTCTGCTCCAAACTTCTCATAATCCATTGGCACTGGTCCACTTTTTCTTGAAGATAGGATTTAGTTTTTGAATCTTTTTCTTGTATGAAATGTTGGTAATACTGAAGATTCAACGAAACCTTTGGTAAATATGAATCGTGCATGTTCATGATGACAGCACCATTTTCAACTTGAATATCAAAGTCAGGAACAATATATTGTGCTTCTCCTCCATGAAAAGCTGCACCTGGTCTCGGCTGAAGAGTTTGGATAAAGTCAAAAATCTGTTGAATATCAAAGAGCTTTACATCAAGTTGCTTTGCGATTTCCTTCCAGGACTTTTCTGCGAATTCTTCAAAATAGTCCTGAATAATTGTTTCAGCAAGACTATTCCGCTTTGGCAATTTCCTGAGTTGTAGAAGTAGGCATTCCTGTAAGGACCTTGCCCCTACCCCAATCGGATCTAGACTTTGAATATAGTGAATTGCACTTTCGATGGTTTCTGTATCGGTATTAAGGTCCTTTGCAATCTCCTCCTCCGGAAAATACAGATAACCGTTGCTATCCAAAAGTTGAATTATATACTCCATCGTTCGCTTTTTTTCGGTGTTCACTTTCATATATGAAAGTTGTGTAAGCAAATGTTCATAAAGGGTTGTTTCTTTTTTTCCAATATAGTCAATCGGATTTGTATAGGATTCATTTTTGACCTTTGATTTCATTACTCTATTAAAATCCGTTTGTTTTACTTCTATTAGGGGATTTTCTAATGTTTGCTCTTCTAGAAATTTAGTCAGATCCAAAGAAGAGTATTGTAAAAGAGTTATAGCTTGAGTTAGCTCCTTTGTCATGACTAGCTTTAATGATTGCTGTTGAAAAAGTCCAGTTTGCATATTCACTCTCGTTTTCCCCCTTCCCCTGAGTTGTATTAAATGGAAGCGTTTACTTTTCTTATTGTAATGAACAACCTCATTTTATCGAAGAGGTTCTATCGCTAATTTTAGCTTACTTCTATGGTATCGAAAAAGTTAAATTTTAGCACGCATTTTTATTCATTTTTTGAAAGAATCTACTTTAAAGAGGTGATTTGAATTGAAAAAAAATGAGATTATGTATACCGGCCCGGTGACGGGGACTTTGGATGAAGCAAAAAAAGCGAAAAACAACGAAGAGTTCGCAATTGAATTTGATCCCATTCAAACAATGTGGGCTGTGAACCCAGTTGACGAGGATGTGTACGAAGGAACATTAGGGTATAAGGATAATTAGCGATTTGGAGTTGGAATTTTGGCGACGTGATGGGCGGGGGATATCTATGCCAACGTAGTCTGATTGTTTGCTGATGAGGGTATGATTCGCGTTTACATTACCTTTTAGGTTGATTTCTGACTTGTAAGGGTACGATTAGCACGATTGTGTTCCCTTTTGGCTCGATTTCCGGCTCGTAAGGGTACGATTCATGCGTTTGTGTCCCCCCTCAACTATTTTACGAAAAAAGGTACCAATACCATAATACGCAAAAAGGACCAGATTTTACTCTGGTCCTTTCTTCATTAGCGCCCTCGGCAGGATTCGAACCCACGATAAGAGAACCGGAATCTCTTGTGCTATCCACTACACTACGAGGGCATGTCTGAATAGAAACTGCACTCATCATTATAGGCTAGAACGCATTTGATTGCAAGATGTATGTTTTAAAACACTCCAATTCGGTTATGATGGTATACGTATCAAATTTAGTTTTTTTCACATCGATAAAGGTATGTCATAAATGTTTGTAGAATAAGATAAGTTAGTAAAGCGAATTGTTTGACCTTTACTGACCTTAATTGTATGATGGAAATACATAGTAGTAAAGTTTTTAATTTGTTTTGAAGGAGGAAGTTAAATGAATTTAATCCCTACAGTTATTGAGCAAACAAACCGTGGAGAACGCGCCTATGATATTTACTCACGTTTATTAAAAGACCGTATTATCATGCTTGGAAGTGCCATTGATGATAATGTTGCTAACTCAATTGTGTCTCAGTTATTGTTCTTAGCAGCTGAGGATCCTGAAAAAGATATTTCTTTATACATTAACAGCCCTGGTGGTTCGATTACAGCTGGTATGGCTATTTATGACACAATGCAGTTCATTAAGCCAAAGGTTTCTACAATCTGTATTGGTATGGCTGCTTCTATGGGTGCTTTCTTACTTGCTGCTGGTGAAAAAGGCAAGCGTTTTGCGCTTCCTAACAGTGAAGTTATGATTCACCAACCACTTGGTGGAGCACAAGGGCAAGCAACTGAAATCGAAATTGCGGCTAAGCGTATCTTATTCCTACGTGATAAGCTAAACAAAATTTTAGCTGAGCGTACTGGTCAACCACTAGAAATTATTGAAAAAGACACTGACCGCGATAACTTCATGACTGCTGAAAAAGCAATGGAATACGGATTAATCGACAAGGTTATGTTCCCACAAGACAATAAATAAGAAATAATAAAAATCCTCTCACATCTAATCGTGAGAGGATTTTTTTATGCTTCTTTTTGAACAAATTCAGTTAATGCTTCAACCGCTGCTTCTTCATCATTTCCATCAGCAATTAATGTAACTGTTGTACCGCTGCCAACTGCTAAGCTCATTAGACCCATGATACTTTTTGCATTTACCTTTTTTCCATCTTTCTCTAAAAAGATATCTGCAGAAAATTTATTTGCTTCCTGAACAAACATCGCTGCAGGACGTGCTTGTAACCCCGTTCTTAAAGCAACCTCAACTTGTCTTTCCACCATTCGTTTCTTCCTCCTCAAATTTTTCTGTACATTCTTAAGTTGTGTTTTTTTTTAGTATTTCCTATTAATACGTAGGTTGAGCTCTAAAGGTTTCATATTTTATTTAAAAATGATAACGCTTTATTTTTCTCCAAGTGAGCAATGTGCTCACTTTATAGATTGGCCCGCTCGTAGCTTATCAGCAATTTCATCGATTTTTCGAAGTCGGTGATTAATGCCCGACTTACTAATCTGGCCTGATGTTACCATTTCGCCTAACTCTTTAAGTGTGACATCCTGATAGGCGACGCGAAGCTCCGCAATTTCTCTTAATTTATCGGGTAGAATGCCTAGGCCGACTGTTTCTTCAATGTATCGAATGTTTTCCACCTGACGAATCGATGCCCCAATAGTTTTATTAAGGTTAGCTGTTTCACAATTGACGAGGCGGTTCACCGAATTTCTCATGTCACGGACAATTCGAACATCCTCGAAACGAAGCAATGCCTGATGCGCACCAATGACATTTAGGAACTCTGTGATTTTTTCTGCTTCTTTTAAGTAGGTGATAAAACCTTTTTTTCGTTCTAACGTTTTAGCGTTGAGATCAAAAACGTTCATCAATTCACAAAGTGAGTCATTGTGTTCTTTATATAATGAAAAAATCTCAAGATGGTACGAGGATGTTTCTGGGTTATTAACAGAGCCACCTGCTAAAAAAGCTCCGCGTAAATAGGAGCGTTTGCAGCACTTCTTCGCTACTAATTCCGAAGAAATTTCCTGCCTTAATGAAAAGCCTTCAAAAATCTTCAAGTCTTCTAATATTTCCTTTGCATCCTCAATAAGGCGAACAAGATATACATTGTTCTTCTTAAGTCTCATTTTCTTTCGAACAAGGAGCTCTACTCCTACATTATAGCATTTTTTCAGAAGTGTATAAATTCTTCTCGCAATCGCGGCGTTTTCCGTTTGGATGTCAACCACCATTTTTTGGTTAGAGAAGGAAAGTGCGCCATTCATTCGGATCAAAGCTGAAAGCTCGGCTTTTGCGCAGCAGTCTTTGATGTCTAAATTTGTAAGTTCTTTTTTCGTCTCTGATGCAAATGACACAGTTCCACCTCCCTTTTTTTAAAAGTGGGTGATTTACCCTCAATCACCCTTTTTATTTTTAATGAGCAAATCGTATAACAGGTTTGCTACTTTTGTAGTGTCGTGTCTGATAACTCCATTATCGTATGAAATAATTTTATCATGGATGATAGCTAAACCTAAAGCAGAAAGCCTTTCAGTGTCGTAAACTACAGGTTTTGCTAGCTCTTTTGCAT
The DNA here is from genome assembly GCF_059415045.1 of Ferdinandcohnia sp. SAFN-114. Lineage (NCBI taxonomy): Bacteria > Bacillati > Bacillota > Bacilli > Caryophanales > Bacillaceae > Ferdinandcohnia > Ferdinandcohnia sp. SAFN-114. Next base: position 24,112 of record NZ_JBPFDQ010000076.1, read on the forward strand.
ATTTTTCTTTTATATTCTCAGGAATCTCTCCATTATTGACAAGAACAGTATCAATGAAATTGACGCCCATATGATCGTACAAAGCTTGAACATGGTCGCTAGCTGTAAAATTCAACGTTTCCCCAGCCTGTGTCATTACATTACATATATAAACTTTTTTTGCTTTCGATTTTAAAACCTCTTCACCGATTTTGGGTACAAGTAAATTCGGTAAAATACTGGTGTAGAGGCTACCAGGACCAATGATAATCATATCTGCCTGTTGTATTTTTTCAATCGATTCTTGTAGAGGTTCTACATCACTAGGTGTTAAAAATACACGCTTTATTTTTTTCCCCGAATATGGAATCTTGGATTCTCCTGAAACAACAGTACCATCCTCCATTTCAGCATGTAGAATGACGCTTTTATTTGCCGCCGGAAGGACCTTTCCTCTTACATTGAGGACTTTACTCATTTCACCAACTGCGTGAACAAAATCCCCGGTAATTGTAGTCATTGCCGCAAGAATCAAGTTCCCCAGGGAATGACCTGATAATCCATTCCCACCGGCAAACCGATGTTGAAATAAATCTTCAATTAGTGGCTCCACATCTGACAACGCAGCTAATACGTTTCGAATATCACCAGGCGGTGGGATATCCATCTCATCTCGAAGACGACCAGAAGAACCCCCGTCATCTGCAACCGTCACAATTGCCGTGATATCAACAGGTAGATATTTTAACCCTCGTAAAAGTACAGAAAGACCTGTTCCCCCACCAACGATGACAATCTTAGGTTGTTTTGGCTTGGTCATTACTTTTTGTCCTTTCTCTTCTCAATATCGCGGTGAGAAACATGGGTCTGATATTCATCCTTGAAATGATTTGCGATATATTCGGCAAGCGTAACAGAACGATGCTGTCCACCTGTGCAACCAATTCCAATAACAAGCTGACTTTTACCTTCCCGTTTGTATTGAGGAAGCATAAATGCAAGCAAGTCGGTTACCTTTTCAATAAACTTCTGTGTTTCGGTCCATTTTAATACATAACCTGAAACATCATCTTCAAGTCCAGTTTTCGGTCTCATCGTTTCGATATAGTGTGGATTTGGAAGAAAACGCACATCAAACACGAGGTCAGCGTCAATAGGAATACCATATTTAAAACCAAATGACATTACGTTGACTGTAAAGGTAGGTCTTGATTCGGATGCAAATTGCTTTAAGATTTTCTCGCGTAATTCTCTTGGTTTTAACTCAGAAGTATCATAAATGTATTGTGCTCTTCCCTTAAGTTCATCAAGAATTTCGCGCTCTGCCTGTATCCCTTCCAATGGAGAACCAGTCGGAGCAAGAGGATGAGAACGTCTTGTTTCCTTATACCGAGTAACAAGAGTCGTATCCTTTGCGTCAAGGAATAAGATTTGCGGAGAAATCCATGAGACTTCTGAGAGCTCGTCAAGTGATGCAAAAAGGCTATCGAAAAACTCACGGCCCCGTAAGTCCATGACGAGTGCAACTTTATTCATTTTTCCGCCAGATTCTTTCATCAACTCTAGAAACTTTGGAAGCAAAGTTGGGGGTAGGTTATCTACGCAAAAATACCCTAAATCTTCAAAACTTTGAATGGCAACCGTTTTTCCGGCACCTGACATTCCAGTTATTATTACTAATTGTATTTCACTTGTTGAACCAACACTCATTGTTTTGCCTCCCTAATATAAATGCGCCTTGGCGTATTTGCACTCAGATTTTCTATATCCACACGAGGGTTTACAAAGACGTTGTCACAGAATGTGGCGTTCTTAATGTCTTATGCTTGAAATTTTTCTCTAAAAAATCTGAGGCATCCGCCAGACGCACTAACTTTATGCAGTCTGTGCTTGAATCTCGACTGAATAAATTAGCTTGGATCTAATCGATAAGATAGTAATTGAAAATCGGGTGTATATGTAAATGTCCCATATATGACCCCAGAACCTTTAAGTACATAATCTAAAATATGATAATCACCTGGTGCCATCGGCAGATTGGGTATGTCCCCGATGTCTTGCCATTTCAGGATTCCCTCTTCAGATTCATCAACATTTTCCCCTTCAAAATCATTAGCTAAGAAAGAAAACATCATCCATTCAGAGGTTACCTTTGGACTAACCTAAAATAGTGAGACAATATAAAACACCTCCAAAATGGCAATACTTGAGATAAGTATTGTGACAT
>NZ_JBPFDQ010000077.1:0-8691 GCF_059415045.1 Ferdinandcohnia sp. SAFN-114
CAAATTAATGAAAAAGTGTTAAATTTAATATGGATAGGTGTTTTATATATGTCTCATTTGGCTAGGTCAGTTCAAAATCATAGCGTTTTTGTTTGCTTTCATTAATTTTGTGGGATTTTTTCGTATACCAAAAACGTATAATCATAAGGATTCTTCTCGTCCTTAATCCCCTGTTCTCTTGAAATAACCTTCCACTTGTCTTTTTCAAACGCTGGGAAATAGGTATCTCCTTCAAATTCTTTATTAATTTCAGTTATGTACAGACGGTCTGAATGTGGTAGGATTTCTTTAAAAATTTCCGCCCCGCCGATTACAAATAGCTCCTGGTCAGTTTGTTGATTCATTTTTACAATTTCCTCGATGGAATGAATCACTTTACAGCCTTCTGCCTTATACGAAGTGTCACGTGTTACGATAATATTTTCACGTCCTGGAAGGGGGCGTCCGATTGAATCATAAGTTTTACGTCCCATAATAATGGTATGCCCCATCGTTACTCTTTTAAAATAAGCTAAATCTGCAGGTAAACGCCATGGTAGATCATTGTTCTTGCCGATTAATTGGTTTCTGTCCATTGCAACTAGTAATGATATCATATATATTCTCCTAACTAAAAAGATCCTAAGGTCGATTATACCTTAGGATCATAGAAATAGGAATTACAATCAAATACGTCTTGGCATATTTGCGCCAGATTTTTAGACCTACAGGAAGTGGGTCATATAGACGTTGCCACAGGATGTGGCGTTCTTAGTCTTTGATTTTACAGCTCGAAAAATCCTTTGAAAAATCGTGGATCCGCCGGAGGCTATAACTTTTTTCAGTCGCTCCAAGCAAATTTGAACACTTTTTTCAGTCCTCCCCACTAATAAAGGTAGGGAATTCTGCTGAATTATGTTATACGGCAACTGGTGCTTTAATAGTTGGATGTGGTTCATACCCAACGATTTCAATGTCATCCATTTCAAAATCAAAAACAGATTTAACTGCAGGATTTAATTTTAATGCCGGGAACGGACGTGGCTCACGACTTAACTGTAAATTCACCTGCTCGATATGGTTTGTGTAAATATGGGCATCTCCAATCGTATGGATAAAATCCCCTACCTCTAATCCACATTCAAATGCGATTAGATGAGTTAATAGAGCATAACTTGCGATGTTGAAGGGGATTCCGAGAAAAAGGTCGCCTGACATGATCTTCGACTAGGTTCGCTAAGCCTAGCCCGTTCACTTATGAACTGCTGTATGTCGCCATACAGATGAGACTATATCACGATCCAATGATGGACCCCTACCATTTCCACCTGCTTAGGTGTACTCCCAAATGGGATAGTCGTTCGGCATTTATGTTTCAATTTGAAACAATTTAGCACGGGATTGTCTTTTGCAAGAGTTTCCCCGTTTAGGTAGGTTTTCTATAGAGATTTCTCCCTAAAGGCGCTCATTTACAAACGCTGATACAACTGACAACTCAATTTCCCATCGGCCACATAGAATTGAAACAGACTGTGACAAGGTGGTAGTGCCATGAATTCAACATCACCCGGATTATATCCGACGACAAGATGACGTCTGCTATCTGGGTTATTTTTAATTTGATTGATGACATTTTTTAACTGGTCAATGGTTTCACCACGTGATGATTCCCACGCTCTCCATTGTTTCCCATAAACTGGACCAAGTTCTCCATATTTTGTAGCAAAGTCATCATCCTCTAAAATACGAGATTTAAACTTGTCCATTTCAGCTTGATACAACTCATTAAATTCGCAGTCAACCAGACTTCGGTTTCCGAAATCCGTCATATCTGGACCTTTGTATTCATCGCTCTCAACCCAATTTTTAAAAGCCCACTCATTCCAGATATTATTGTTATTTTTCAGTAAATATCTGATATTCGTGTCACCTTTAATAAACCAAAGTAGTTCGCTCGCAATTAAACGAAATGGAACTCTCTTCGTCGTTAGCAAAGGGAAGCCTTCACTTAAATTAAAACGCATCTGATAGCCAAAAACTGAAACCGTTCCTGTCCCTGTTCGATCCATTTTTTTCGTACCTTTTTCAAGAACATGCTTTAATAGATCTAGGTACGCATTTTCACCATGTTTCAATAGATTCACTCCTTGCATGAACTTCATTCTACTATATTACTACAAATAGCATTCGAATTCATTGCTGAGTTTTGCTTAATTCACTAAAAAGCTGGTGTGTCATTGGCGCTGCAAGTTTTAATTCTTCTCTTGTCTGATCCGACAGATAATACATTGCAAAGCTTTCTGCGAAATATTCTTCAGGATAATCACTAAAATAAGAACGATCCGGGAATAATTGATAGACTTCCTTTTGCAAAATGGTTAAAAAATTGGGATCATTGCTGATTGTACCAAATACAAAATTATCAATCGAATGGGCCAATTCATGCAACTCTAAATTAATAGAACCATGGCCATTTCCCTTTTCACTAGATCCGATTTTGGCTAGTACAACTTCTGATCCACCAATTCCCGGAACATCGTCCCAAGTCGGTCCATTTTCACTATAGCCACGCGGCTTTTCTCCTTTTAGATAGGCAGCTGTAGGCTCGTCCGTTAAATTACCTGTAAACAGCTTCAGCACTACACCATTGTCAACCAGTCCTTGCAAGATAAGTTCATCAATATGGTTCACACGTTCAATCATTTTTGCTGCGGCAGACTCATTAAATCTAGTTTCAGGTAATACTATGATGTTTTTTAATTTTTCGTAGTTATTAAGATTCGATGTTTCAGTATATAGTGTGAGAGATTGATAATCTTTTAGTGGAACCCCATGAGGAGACGCTTCACCAGGATGATAGGTAAAACCTACCAGGACAAATAGAAGCGTAAGAATAAACGTTTTATGCATAAGAATGCTCTCCTTAATCTATGAATAAAATCGTGATGCTAAAGCGCACTCTTCTTTTAAAATGGTAATAATAGTATACCATATTCAGAAATATGAGTCTGCTAGACTAGGAGTGGTAAGTTCTTCAAGAAGGAAAAATACGGACAAAAAAAGCAATCCAAAGGAGCGAATAATCGACTTCTGGATTGCTTTTCCTCTTTTATTAACTAAGCCATTTTGGCGGAGTATTTTTATCCCAATAAATTTCACCTAATGTATGATGTGTTTGGAATCCATCATGATGTGTATGGTAGTGGAAGTTAAACCAATAGCCATCCTGTGGTGGATGATCCCTTCTTACATGAAAACGGATAATATCATTCCCAGACGTTTTATCGAAAATATGGAAAATCTTTTCCCCATTTCCACCAGACGGTTGCTCTGAAATCTCAAGATGTCCAAGTTCTTCACTTGGATATTGCTCGGCTAATAATTCAATTACACTTTCAATTTTCGGCAAGATTGCACTACGGAATTCATCTTCAATAACAGGCCCTATTCTACTCCCAAATTTCTCGAAGGATTTTGTTTCAGCCTGTGACATCGCATATGTAACAAAGTTTTTACTGTCATATCCATAATCAGATTCAAAATTGGAATATAGCTTCGACTCAGCATTTTGGTCATTAATCGAATTTAACTTACTTGGCTTATCGGCATCCGCCTGCTGCATAGTGAGAGCCGGTGGTGGCGTTACCAAACCAAGAGTTAAAATAGAAAATGAGACGACTAATGCTTTTCGCAACCATTTTTTCATAACGAAAACGCCCTTTCAACATTTACCCTTATCGTCATTTTAACACAATCTAGCAAAAATTTTTACTATGAAATTAAGAAATCATAAAAAAATAAGGATAAATGCCCATCATGGAAAATCATCAAAACCTCCACATTATAAGGACATGAAATACATCCTTCGTAAAATTAAAGTTCATAAAATCCTCAATATTTGATAAAATAGGGATACTATACATATTTGAAAGGTGGATTCGTTAAAATGGATTGGATTTTTGGTATTGCATGTGTTGTTACATTACTTTATTTTATAACTTGTTGTGTGACTGAATAGACAAAACCCGCTTTTTAAGCGGGCTTTATTTTTGTACGAATATGTAATACAACTTTTTAGTTACATCTTTTTCTTTTTCTTGCGTCTAGACGAATCCATTTCCATTTGTCCAGTTTCTTGATTGGTAGTACCTTGTCCCTCCACATCTGAAGAGCCTAATCCGATTGTTGAAGGATCCTTTTTACGTTTTGCCATGTTCATCACCTCCGTACGTTATTTAAAGTATCCAAAGGTGTGGCAAAATATCCTGCATTAACCGAAGGCAGTAATCCCTCTTAAACCTCAATCACTCCGAAATGGAACTTTGCAGTTTTTCGTTTATAAACGGTAAAACCGTACTTTTCAAATTGTTCACTTTTCCAATGATCTTTTAGTACTACTTTTTTCTTCGCAACTCGCTTTGCTGCTTCAATCGCTTCAGGACTTATTGTAGAGTAAATTGCGAAATTACGTAAAGCACTTATCCCTTCTGATTCTTCAATTGTCTCCTCAAACATTGGGTCAAAATACACAATATCAAAGCTATTCGGGGGACAGATTGTTAAAAAGCTTTCATAAGTATCGTGCATCACATCAATTCGAGCCATCGCTTCGTTCATGATCGCATTTCCGGTATCCCAGCTCTTTAACCCTCCCTTTAATAGATAATACAAATACTTGTTTCCTTCAAGGGAGGCTACTTTTCCTGATTCACCCACAACGAAACTTGCTACAATGCTATCCGACCCCAAGCCTAAGGTACAATCTAAAATTGAGTTACCTTGGGTAAGTTCTGATGCTTGAATAAAGGGATCATGCTCCCCCTTCATGATTCTTTTCATGCGAAACATAGCAGAGTTCGGATGGAAGAATAGTGGCTCATCACCATGAGAAGGATAGATTTCAATTCTATTTTTTCCCACAACAAGAACATCTTCGTTGGTTTGTTCTTGTATCTTTGCGATAGAACGCTTTTTCCTCTCGATAAAAGAAACATTGAGTTCCAATGCAGTTTTTTTCGCCAACTCAATCATCTCATCATTTGTTCTTCCTGCTGTCGTTACAACCATATAATCACCTATTTGAACAAAAAAGGATGTCGCAGTGACATCCTTTTTGAACTTCTATTTTTAGCAATGCTTATTTAATGCGGAAGTTATGTTTTCCATGATTGCTTCCATTGAATTTGATTCAATTTCATGTCTTGGAATGAAGTGAACAACTTCCTTGCCCCTTAATAAGGCCATGGATGGAGATGATGGCTCGATGCCTTCAAAATACTCTCGCATCTTAGCTGTTGCGTCTTTATCTTGACCTGCAAAAACAGTTACAAGGTGGTCTGGTTTCTTCTCGTTATTAAGAACTGCTTGAGTAACTGCAGGTCTTGCAAGTCCAGCAGCACAACCACATACAGAATTTACTACAACTAATGTAGTACCTTCTGTTTTTTCCATGAAGTTTTCTACTTCTTCTTCTGTTTGAAGCTCTTCAAATCCAGCAACAACAAGTTCTTGGCGCATCGGCTTCACAATTTGCTTCATATATTCATCATATGCCATTGACATATAAATCCCTCCCAATTCCAATTCAAATTCGATAAACTTAGCATACTATAGATGACCAAGCAAAATCAATTTTCAAACATCCAATCAATATCAATGTTTTTTATATTCTGGAGTTAACCCCCAGAATGTTTAATGAAACACGGATGAAACCCAATTAGTTATTTCGGCTTTCGGTCATTTGCTTCCATACTGAACCTTTTGCTTCTTCTCCACCCTCGATTCGTTCGATGGCTAATTTGATTTGCATTTTCACTTCGAATTCCGGGTCATTTTCAGCGGCTTTTAGAGCATCTAATGCAGAATCGTCTCCAACCTCAAATAAAAACATTGCTGCGCGCCATCTTACAAGCTTACTCGGATCCTTCAATGCCTCACACATTGCTTCCATTGCAGCAGGGTCACCGATATCTGATAAACAATCACCTGCTGTTCTTCTAACAGTAACAGACTTATCCTTTAAAGCCTCATACAAATAAGGTAACACTGAAGGCTTTTCAATCATCCCTAAATACACAGTTGCTAAACGACGAATAGACGGTTTTTCATCTTTCAATGCTTTAGCAAGGACAGGAATATCCTCCTCTTTTGGATCCATTTGTTCGAGACTTGCATAGCGTTTTGTCCATTCAGGATCTTCCAACATCTCCAAAGTAACTTTATAGGATTGTCTTTTTTGGATAGTTGGAGCAGAAGTTTGCTCTGAAATCTGTTTAACAATGCGGTCAAGTCTATCTTTGGGATATGCAGCAGCTAGCTCATCGACAACCTCTTTCCCTATTTCTTCATGATTGCCATATCGAACACCTTGTTCCTTCCATTCTCTTTCTAACACAACATTACCTGAAACCTCTTGTGCACGTAGCAATGCTTCCCGAAAAACATCAGGTAATCCAAATCGGAATTCCTGTTCACCGTCATGAAGCTTAACCTGCATTGGAAGACCTTTGTACATTTGAACAAAAACCTTTACTTCTCCAAAATGCTCATCCAGCTTTGGAGCTTCGTTTTCGCCTTCTACGACAACCTCCCCAAAAACCTTTCGAACCTTTGGCAGCAGCTCCTGCCAGTCATACTTCGCATTTCGTTCAACCGCTAGGAAATCTGCTACATGATAGACTCCTTTAATACCCTCTATTGCCAATATTTCTTTAATAAGAGGTGGTGCTTGATCTATATTTTCTTTCTTATAATTATTGCTTTTCCCCTTTGGTAGTTCCTCGTCTAAAATGATTTTCATTGTATTCGGACTAGGTGTTGGTTCAATTGATTTAATTTTCACATCTACCGCTCCTTCTCCTACTGAGTATACTATCGTAATTGTAGCACACGAAATAACCATATATCCATTGTGAGAACTTATATTACCGATTAGTCCTTGTCTTATTTTAGCGCTTTAGTACTAATTATCCGAACTTATGTCATAATGACTTATTTGACTCAATATCATAAATGTGTGTTCATTAAGAGTTGTTTTCGCTTTTGTTGTACTAAGGATTGGAAAAAGTAATACATTTTTTAAGTGAGTTATCGTACTCAACTCAAATCCATAGCCTTTCTCTACAACAAACTTTCGAAAACTATACTATTTTGCTTTCGCAAACACCAAGGAGGTCTTCTATGAAAAAAAGCTATGGAACACGCGAAGCCATTGTCGTGACATCTCTAGCTGCTGGATTTTTCTTCGGCTCCCCACTCGCAGCTGATGCAACTGAAAAGCAGAATTTGGATCCATTACTAGATAAAAACTATCAATTCGATACAAATCAGGAATTACGCTATGGTCATACCGGATATCCAGTCCGTTTTCTTCAATTCGAATTACATAAATTAAATTTTTATTATGAAACAATCGATGGTCACTATGGAGAAACTACTCAAGAAGCTGTAAAGAGATTTCAAGAATTATATGATTTGAAGGTTGACGGAATTGCTGGAGAAGTAACATTAGAGAAATTAAATGAAGTCATCATACAGCCAAAGCCCCCTTTCTACTCTGTTGGTGACGAGGGGCCTGAGGTCAAACAGCTACAATCCAAATTACACAAATTAAACTATTATAGTGGTTTAGTAGATGGGAAGTTTGAATCCGTCACGGAGGCAAGTGTGAAGGCATATCAAAAAAAGTTCAACCTAGAATCAAACGGGCTTGCCACTGACGAAACAATCGATCACATTATGAAAAACAAAAATGTCAGGGGGCTAACCATTAAAAAAGTAACTGTGGTTACAGCTCAGACACTGCCAAATTCGACTAACAAAACGGATGAAACCGCCGTTGAACCAATTGAAACACCGCCAGTTGATGGCAGTGTGATATCTATTGCAATGGATTACATGGGGGTTCCATATGTCTGGGGTGGAACGTCACCAAGTGGATTTGATTGTAGTGGTTTTTTACAATATGTGTTTGCGCAAAAAGGAGTTAACATCCCACGAACTGTTACTGGTATATGGAATCAAGGTACGAGTGTGTCGGCACCAAGTGTTGGGGACTTAGTCTTTTTCCAAACCTATAAACCAGGTCCATCACACGCTGGTATTTATCTTGGCGACAATAAATTTATCCATGCCGATTCCACCGATGGTGTAAGTATTGATGAAATGACGATTAACTACTGGCAATCACGCTATTTAGGTGCGAAAAGATTATAATTTCTTTTAATTGGGGTTAACCAACAACTGGAAAAACTGTAGCCTCCAGTTGGGAAACGTTTCAAACGGGGATGAAAAATGTAATAAATACCCATTTGCGTATTGTTTTCAAGTCAAAATGTGATAAAAGCATACGAAAATAAGGAATGCGTATGCTTTTATATAAATTTGCGGTATAAAGGCATTCGTATGATCCAATAAATGGAATAAATCGTTTTAAAATCGATATGAAATGTAATAATTATCCATTTGTGCATCATTTTTTAATAAAAAAGCAATAAAAGCATACGAAAATAAGGAATGCGGATGCTTTTAGCTAAACTGACAGTATAAAGGCATTCGCAAAGCCCAATAAATGGAATAAATCGTTTTAAACTCATTATGGAATGTAAAAATTAACCATTTCTGTATTATTTTTAAATCAAAAAGGAATAAAAGCATACGCAAAAAAGGAATGCGGATGCTTTTATTTAAATTTGCAGTATAAAGGTATACGAA
>NZ_JBPFDQ010000077.1:8791-25731 GCF_059415045.1 Ferdinandcohnia sp. SAFN-114
AGATCCAATAAATGGTAGTAATCGTTTTAAACGCGATGAAAAGTGTAATAAATATCCATTTGCGTATCGTTTTCAAGGCAAAATGTGATAAAAGCATTCGAAAATAAGGAATGCGGATGCTTTTATATAAATTTGCGGTATAAAGGCATTCGCAAGATCCAATAAATGGAATAAAACGTTTTAAAATCGATATAAAGTGTAATAATTATCCATTTGTGCATCATTTTTTAATAAAAAAGCAATAAAAGCATACGCAAAAAAGGAATGCGTATGCTTTTATTTAAATTTGCAGTATAAAGGTATACGAAAGATCCAATAAATGGTAGTAATCGTTTTAAACGCGATGAAAAGTGTAATAAATATCCATTTGCGTATCGTTTTCAAGCCAAAATGTGATAAAAGCATACGAAAATAAGGAATGCGGATGCTTTTATTTAAATTTGCAGGATAAAGGCATACGCAAGATCCAATAAATGGTAGTAATTGTTTTAAACGCGATGAAAAGTATAATAAATATCCATTTGCGTATTATTTTCAAGGCAAAATGTGATAAAAGCATTCGAAAATAAGGAATGCGTATGCTTTTATATAAATTTGCAGGATAAAGGCATACGCAAGATCCAATAAATGGTAGTAATTGTTTTAAACGCGATGAAATGTGTAATAAATATCCATTTGCGTATCGTTTTCAAGTCAAAGTGTGATAAAAGCATACGAAAATAAGGAATGCGGATGCTTTTAGCTAAACTGACAGTATAAAGGCATTCGCAAAGCCCAATAAATGGAATAAATCGTTTTAAAATCGATATGGAATGTAAAAATTAACCATTTCCGTATTATTTTTAAATCAAAAAGGAATAAAAGCATACGCAAAAAAGGAATGCGGATGCTTTATTTAAATTTGCAGTATAAAGTCATTCACAAAACCAAAAAAAGATAATTTGGATATCAAAATCAAAAAAGATTATATTTTAAAACCAAATATGATGCCTAGCCTCTCTTCTTAGTCATTGACAAGTTCAGATAGTTCTGCCCATCTTTCAAGTAAGTGATCCAGTACTTCTGATTCCTTTGCATGATCATCCATTGCCTGCTGTGCCTTTTGGTAATCACTTCCTGCTTCTTCAATTTCTTTAACAAGTGCTGCAACCTTTTCCTCTTGGGCCTCAATCTTCCCCTCAATTTCATCCCATTCAAGCTGATCCTTGTAGGAAAGCTTCTTTTTCTTTGGTTTCGGCGTCTCTTGTGCAGGTGTTTTTTCGATTTTTTCTTTTTGTACTGTCTTCGCAGCCTCAATTGAATTTTTCTCAAGGTAATCTGAGTAATCTCCAAAATACGTTGAAATTTGGTGCCCCTCTTCAAAAATTAACAGTTGGTCTGTCACTTTATCTAAGAAATATCGGTCATGCGAAACAGTGATTACAACACCAGGGAAGTCCTCTAAATAATCCTCTAATACTGTCAATGTATGAGTATCCAAATCATTCGTAGGCTCATCCAGTAACAACACATTTGGCTCACCCATGATAATTTTCAATAAATACAAACGTCTTCGCTCCCCGCCAGAAAGCTTGCGAATCGGTGTACCATGGGTATGCATTGGGAATAAAAACCGCTCTAGCATTTGCGCTGCTGATATCATTTTACCATCAAGGGTATGAATCATTTCCGCCGTTTCTTTAATATACTCAATCATTCGTTTGTTAAGATCCATATCTATGCTTTCCTGAGTATAGTAGCTGAGCTTAACTGTTTGTCCAATCTCGATTTCGCCCGTATCTACAGGAATTTGACCTGCAATGATATTTAATAATGTGGATTTCCCGCTTCCATTTCGTCCAACAATTCCGATTCGGTCACCCGGTTTTACAAGTAAATTGACATCCTCTAAAATCTTCGTGTCACCAAAACTCTTTGAAACATTTTTCAATTCAATAACTTTTTTACCTAGTCGGCTACCACCAACTGAAATATCAAGCGAATCCGTATTTATTGTCTTTTTTGCATTTTCAATTTCCTCAAAACGCTGAATCCGTGCTTTTTGCTTTGTTGTTCTCGCTTTAGCACCACGACGAATCCAAGCAAGTTCACGTCTATATAGGTTTTGTCGCTTTAGTTCAGATGCTTGCTCCTGTTCCACTCGTACCGCTTTTGCCTCTAAGAAGCTACTATAGTTTCCGGTATAGGTGTATAGCCTTCCTTCATCAAGCTCAATAATTCGGTTCGTCACACGGTCTAAGAAATAACGATCATGCGTAACAACCAGTAGTGCTCCGTTGTATTTTGCGAGATAGTCTTCTAACCACTTAATCGTATTGTAATCTAAATGGTTGGTTGGCTCATCCAAAATGAGTAGGTCCGGAACTTCAATTAAGCTTTGAGCTAATGCCACCCGCTTCTTCTGGCCACCTGACAGTTCCATCACGTCCTGAGAAAAATCGATAATTCCAAGCTTTGATAATACAGCTTTTGCGTTGGAGTTTGCCTCCCACGCATTTGCGGCATCCATTTTTTGTTGCAGGTCGTATAGTTTCTCTTGATACACTGTATTCATCGAATCTTTTTCAATCTGAAGCATCGCTTCCTCATATTCTTTTAACAGCCGGAGGAGCGGCGTATTGCCTTGGAATACTTGGTCAAGAACCGTATTCCCTTGAGTAAATTCAGGTTGTTGCGGTAAATAGCTAATTGTATATCCCTTTGAATGAGTAATCTCGCCGCGGTCAGCCTCTTCTACACCTGCAATGATTTTTAATAACGTCGATTTTCCGGTTCCATTCACACCGATTATACCGATTCGCTCATTATCTGTAATGCTGAATGAGATTTCCTCGAACAATGTTTTTTCAGCATAGCTTTTTGCTAAACCCTCAACCGTTAAAAGCCTCATAACTGTCCATTCCATTCTTTATAAAATTGATCAAGAAACGCTGTCATGAAATCATGACGTTCCTTGGCTGCTTTTTTTGCTGCATTTGTATTAAGAGTATCTTTTAATTTTAATAATTTTTCATAAAAATGATTGACTGCTGTGGATTTATCGTTCCGGTACTCTTCCTTTGTCATGCTTTCACGAAAAGGGAGTGCTGGGTCATAGATTAAATCACCGTGCGCCCCTGCATAAGCAAAGGTTCTTGCAATTCCAATTGCACCAATCGCATCTAATCGATCAGCATCTTGAACAACCTTGCCTTCAATTGTTTTCATTGGCGGTCTACTGCCACCCTTAAAAGACATTGTTGAGATGATTTCAATGATTTCCTCTTGTTCAGACTCAGTTATTTGTATAGATGAAAGCCAGTTCCGTACTTTCATGTGGCCTTCCTCTTCTGATTTGTTTAATTTCTCGTCTGCCACATCATGTAATAATGCTGCCATTTCTACGACAAATAAATTGGCATTTTCTTCTTCACCAATTTGCAATGCTGCTTTTCTGACGCGTTCTATATGCCACCAATCATGACCACTGCTATCATGTTGCAAAATATTTTTCACAAAAGTAGTTGTTGCTTCAATTATTTTCTGCTGATCCATCGTATCCTCCACTACCATCAATATCGTAACCATTGTATCATATTCTAGCGCCAACTAAACTGTCGCGCACTACAAAACACATGCATAAACTAAAAAAACCAGAGTAAACTCTGGTAATTTGAAAGGTGGTAAATAAATATGTATTATCCTGAAGGTTTTAATCGGGAAATTGGCACTGCATGGTTTGGACGTCATGTTGTATTAATAACGTGTAATCCCGCTACAAATCAATTTTTACAACTCCATAAGAGCCTTCATGCTCCTACTGAACCACCACATCCAAATTGTGCAGAAACAATCTCCCAATTCTTAAGTATTGGGTACAATATCGCAGCCATTGCCCCCCTATCTCATAACGAAGTTCAATACATCCTAGTTAAATAGATTATTTATTCATCCAACTAATCCCAATGGTATTTTCACCAGCATGTACGCCAATCGCAACACCAAGTGGGTACGCATTAATCGAAATATTGTCTGGCGCAAATTCCCGGATGTGTTGCTCCCATTCCTTAGTCTTAGAATCGTCCAAGCCATATAAAATATAGACCTCATCCACATGATTTTTCGCGATGGCATCCTTTAAATAACCTAGTATTTTACTTGTTGCTTTATTTTCAGAGCGTACTTTTTCTTTTACAGAAAGCGCACCATCGTTAATTTGGATGACTGGCTTAATTTGAAGCATGCTCCCAAGGAAATATTGGGCCGTGTTCATTCGTCCACTTCGGTGCAGTTGTTCTAAACTTCCGATAATGACATAGGTTTCTAATTTCTCAGCCAAATCCACAATATGTTCTTCAACCTCTGCTACGGTCCCACCCTCCTGTAAAAGCTTCATCCCTTCTTTCATTAATTTTGTCATCGGATAGGTAAGGATTTTTGAATCAATGACTGTTACTGGAATATTCACTAATTCTGCAGCTTGTCTTGCTGACGAAACGGTTCCACTTAATTTTTCCGAGATATGCAACGAGATAATCTCATCATAATTTTCTTCAAGACTATTATATAATTCTACAAAGCTTCCAATGGAAGGCTGTGATGTTTTTGGGATGGTCTTTGCCGTTTTCAATCGTTCAAAAAATTGAGCAGGAGTAATCGTAACTCCATCAAGATATTCTTCCTCATCGAAAAAGACCGTCATTGGAATCACAAAAATATCCTCATGGTCCAAAAGTTCCTCATCTAAAAATCCTGTACTATCTGTGACCCATGCAATTTTCCCCATAAGATTGCCCCCTTAACAAATACCATTATCACTATATTACTATATATGCTCTTACTATATCATAAAAAACACTAAATTATCAGAAAATTTAATCCTTTTGTTATAAAAAAAAGGATATTTTCGTAAACTTTGTTGCTTTTTGATCCGATTATGCAAGGGAACTCCTGCTAGATAAGCGAGCCAGAAGAGACCCCGCAGGAGCAGCAGCGACGTGTCCAGTTTCAGCGGCTAGAAACTCGAGAAATTTCAACTCCTCCTTCAGAGGCAAAATACGCCTCTTTTTCGGAGTCTCAGACGCACAGGACGTGCTAGTGCCGACTTCGCCACAGGACGTGGCGCTTTAGTCGGCCAATTTTCTCGTTTCTGTGCAAGCCGCCTCCACATTTCGTTGAGGAGGCTTGCGGATCGCCGCGGAAAGCGAGTACCAGGAGCCTAAATCACCCTACATATAAAAGCAACAATCTTTTAGAAAACAGCCTAAAAAAAAGAGGCTAGATTGCCCCTAAGCAGTAGCAGTATGTAGTTGATGAATCGTCTTAATGATATAGTCAATCATTTCAAGTAAATCATCTATATGATCTTCTTGAATCAATCGATGAAAAGTAATTTTACTATTGTTAGTATATTGATTTCTCGTACCATATTGAAAAGAAATTTCCTGTTCGATTTCCCTTTCGTCACCCCAAATAGTGGTTAATACTCGATCAATACTTGGGCAAACATCCAGCGATTCGAGTTTAAAAATAAACCCTATTTCCAAATGACACCCTGGTTTACTATCATCAAGGCTTCGTAGTTCAGTAACAAGATTATCAAGGTCAACTTTCAAATTAATATAGGCTTGAATTTTATCAATCGTTTTATCCTTAAAGGTAATGCGATAATGCCTACCCATTTTCGCCATTTCCACTTGATCCTGACGATCAGTAATCAAGAGTTGTCCTTCTAGATCTAAATCATAAAGGGCTCCCTCAATTACAACCTTTAGGTTTTCAAATACGGTTGGATCAAACATAAAATATACCTTCCTTTTTGGTATAAAGGGGGAAATCCCCCTATCATTATCTAAAATAAGCCTACAGCTTTTCCGTCTTCAGAAACATCCATATTAAGTGCTGATGGCTTCTTTGGTAGCCCAGGCATCGTCATGACATCACCCGTTAGAGCTACAATAAATCCAGCGCCGATAGATGGTCTAAATTCACGTATAGTAATGGTAAAATCCGTTGGTCTTCCGAGCAATGTTGGATCATCTGAAAGGGAGTATTGAGTTTTCGCCATACAAACTGGAAGATTGCTCCACCCGAATTTTTCAAAATCAATCATTTGTTTTTTCGCTTTATTCGAGAACTCAACATCTTTTGCCCCATAAACAGTTTTAGCAATTGCCTTTACTTTCTCTTCAATTGAAGCAGATAATTCGTAGATTGGGGCATAGTGATTTTCACCATTTTCGATTGTATCGAGTACCTTCTTAGCAAGCTCCACTCCACCTTCGCCGCCTTTTTCCCAAACTTCTGTAAGTGCAACAGGATAAGAGTGTTCCGCACACCAAGATTCGATTTTTTCAACTTCTTTTTCAGTATCCGTAACGAAACGGTTAATCGCCACTACAAATGGCAATCCGAAAGCTTGAATGGTTTCAATATGTTTTTGAAGATTCTCTAAACCTTTCGCTAAAGCTTCCACATTTTCTTCAGTTAAATTTTCCTTTTTAACGCCACCATGCATTTTTAAAGCTCGGTTAGTTGCAACAATCACAACTGCCTCTGGCTTAATTTCTGCATATCTTGCTTTAATGTCGAGGAACTTCTCGGCTCCAAGATCAGCACCAAAACCACCCTCTGTTAACACATAATCAGCTAATTTCGCCGCCATTTTTGTGGCAATTACACTATTACAGCCATGAGCGATATTAGCAAAAGGGCCACCGTGAATAAGAGCTGGTGTGTGTTCGAGTGTTTGAACTAAATTTGGTTTAAGAGCATCCTTTAATAAAAGGGTAAGCGCGCCCTCTGCTCCTAGGTCTGCTGCTGTGACCGGTTGTTTATGTATATTATAAGCCACTACTATTTTTGATAGTCTTCGCTTCAAATCTTGTATGTCTGTTGCTAGACAGAATATCGCCATAATTTCTGATGCAACGGTAATATCAAATCCATCCTCACGGGGCACACCTTGAGTAGGTCCTCCCAGCCCTACTACAACATTTCGTAGCGCACGGTCATTTAAATCAACAACGCGCTTCCATGTGACACGTCTGACATCAATTTGAAGTTCATTTCCTTGATGAATATGGTTGTCAATTAATGCAGATAGTGTGTTATTTGCAGTTGTAATCGCATGAAAATCTCCTGTAAAATGCAGGTTGATGTCCTCCATTGGGATCACCTGTGAATATCCGCCACCCGTTGCACCGCCTTTAATTCCCATCGTTGGTCCTAGGGATGGCTCTCTCATCGCAACCATTGCGCTTTTTCCAAGTTTAGCAAGTCCTTGTCCAAGTCCAACAGTGACTGTCGATTTTCCTTCCCCCGCCGGCGTAGGATTAATGGATGTTACGAGGATGACTTTACCATCCTTTTTTTGTTCAAGACGCTTCATCACGTCTAAGGAAATTTTTGCTTTGTAATGACCATAGGGTTCTAGTTCTTCTTCAAGTAAATCTAACTGTTCTGCAATTTCCTTAATTGGCTTTAACTCAGCCTCTTGAGCAATTTCAATATCAGACTTATACTTTGTTGATAAACTCATGCACAATACCCCCAAGACAATTTTAGTGAACAAACTTCCCATACTCCTATATCTTACCTTATTTGATACATCGGTATAAAGTGAAACTTCTATTTTTACCCCTTACTCTTTAGTGCATAAAACAAGTAAAGATTTTTTATTTGATATTCCTGTGTGAATTGTTGTAAAATTTCAATTATAAGAAACTAGGAGATGATAGGATTGCCAATTAATATCCCTCATGATTTACCTGCAAAAGAAGTATTAGAATCTGAAAATATATTTGTAATGGATGAAGATCGTGCTTACAGTCAGGATATTCGTCCACTTAATATAGTAATCTTAAACATTATGCCAGAAAAAGAACGAACAGAAACCCAGCTCCTTAGACTACTTGGAAACTCCCCATTACAACTGAATATTACATTGTTATTCCCAGAAACGCATGTTGCTAAAAACACGGGAAAGAATCACCTTGATAAATTTTACACCTCCTTTTCTGCCATTAAGCACAGAAAGTTTGATGGGATGATCATAACTGGTGCACCGATTGAGCATCTTTCGTTCGAGGATGTGAACTATTGGGAAGAGCTAAAGGAAATTATGGATTGGACGAAAACCAACGTAACCTCGACATTACATATTTGCTGGGGTGCACAAGCGGGGCTTTATTATCATTATGGGGTTAAAAAATACCCGCTATCTGAAAAATGTACGGGTGTGTTTCACCACCATTTAGTTAATAAGGATGTGAAATTGGTTCGCGGCTTTGATGATTTATATTATGTACCGCATTCCCGGTTTACTGAGGTAAAACTTGAGGAAATTGAAAATACTGAAGAATTGACACTTTTATCTTTTTCAAATGATGCAGGTGTGTGCCTAGTTGCTTCAAAAGACGGAAAACATATTTTTCTTACTGGCCATCCTGAATATGATGTTAATACGTTAAAAGAGGAATATGAACGTGACCTCGCTAAAGGTAAAGTCATTATTCCTGTTAATTATTTTCCAAACAATGACCCGGCCAATCCACCGGTTCACAGCTGGAGATCACACTCTTATCTATTGTTTGCAAATTGGCTCAATTATTATGTTTATCAAGAAACTCCATATGACTGGGAATAATAGAAGGTATCTCGGACTCGAGATACCTTTTCTTACGCTTTTTTTAAAATAAACACCCACATAAACGATAATGCTTGTTTTAGTTCTTTGGGTAATCCCTTCGTTGTTTCGATTTTCACAGCATCCTTATAAACAGGCTGACCATCAACTACTCGCCAGCCATTTTCAGATGCCAATTGCTCAAATTCCCAAGGCATCATCGTATTTTGGATGACGGTATCCCCGTACAAGCGTTGATATGCATGTTGCCTTGGTCCTGCCGTAGGACCTAATAGCCCAACACAAAAGATACCTCCTGGTTTTGTCACACGCCTGATTTCGTTAATTGCTTGTAGTGGTTGCTCTGTCCACTCAATTGAGTTAATTGCCATGATTCCTGAAAAAGTTTCATTCTCAAAAGGTAGATTTGTCAAATCACCTTGTGTAAATGAAAGGTTTTCAGATTGACTTCTCTTATTGGCTTTTTCAATCATCTCAGCTGAAATGTCAACCCCAACTACTTGAAACCCAAGCTCAGAAAGTAAATATGACCCGTAACCGTCACCACAGCCTGCATCCAAAATATGAGCTTTATCCGCTAGGTGCTTTGAAAAAAAAGGAATAATTGTGGAGCGGCTTCCGGAATTCCACATAACTTGACTTTGCTTACTCCAAAAGTCAGCACGACCATCCCATTGCTTTTCAGCTTCCTTATGCCATCTGAAATCGCCCATCCTGTTCACCCTCTCTAACTTATAGATGTTCTTTAAGATTATATTCCCGTAATAGTCCTTCTAATTTAATTGCTTTGCCAATATCACCTTTCATTTTTAATTTCCCTGTCATAAAAGCAGCAGTTCCACCTAGTTTTCCTATTAAGAAATTTTTAAAGTTTACTAGTGATAAAATTAGCGTGCAATCTGCCCCTTCAGTAGCCTCTGATATCTTTGCCTGACCACCTTCGACCTTAAGTTGAAAGATTGCTTCTTCATTTCCCGTAATATTAAACTGATAAATCACATTAAGACCTTCAATAGGTCCCGGGTTTTGGTTAATCACTTCTTCTATTCTTTGCATCAATTCAGATAATGTGTAACTCTCAATACCATTTGTCATGTTAGCATCCTCCCAAATATTTTTAATTATTAACATTGAGTACGAAATCGTATTCCTCCTACAGAAATAGATTATTCCTGCATTCCAAGATTCACAAATGCAGAAATAACGATTCGGTTTAACAATCTAGATATCCCCTCAAAATCAATTGTCTCTTCTTCATTGTTAAAAAAGTTTTGCATAATGACTTCATTAATTGCACCAACCATTGCTTGGGCCACGATTCGCATTTCTATCTTTGAAACAGTTTTCGGCAGCTCTGCCTGAACTGTTTGCAGAATAATTGATGCAAACACTTGGTGAGACCTTTGGCGCACCATTTCAACATTCCGCGACACTCCAACTGATTCAACCAATAATATTTGTGCAACATGTTTATTTTCAAAACAAATTTGGATATACCGATTAATCCCAGCAAACGCTTTGTAAGACATGCTTTCTTCTAGTGAGATTGCTAGTTTCACTTCCTCAGACATTTCGTTGCCAAGCTGTTCAAACAAAGCAACCATGATATCTTCCTTACTTTTAAAATGCTGATAGAAGGTTGTCTTTGAAACTCTCGCCATTTCGACAATTTCAAGGACAGATGTCTTTTGATACCCCATTTCTGTAAATAGCCTAAGTCCAGCAAATAAAAGTTTTTCTCTTGCCTCTATCGGCATTTCCTTTACAAATAACAAATCAATCCATCCATTCTTTTAGTACGTGTACGTATCAAGCATTCTTTTCTATTATACAACCTGGTTATATATGGTTCAATCCAGTTTTTCGAAAATTATAAAAAAAGGAGAAAAGGCATATTGCCTTTTCTCTTACATTTTAATTATTATTTAGTATTTTTGCCGGAAATTCAAATTCTATTTTTCCTGTTTGGTCATTCCATTTAAGATATGCATCAAATGTTTTGCTATCTTTTTTAAATCCTTTTATTAAATTAGTTTTATTTGCTGAAAGTAATTTTTGAATATTTGTTTTCGTAATTGTTTTACCTAAGATCTTTCCTGAAATTGTGAATTGGCAGCCTTTTGTTTTATAGTTTGCACAACCATAAAATTTACCTTTATTGATAACCTCACCACCACATTTTTTACAGGTTCCTACAACTGTTCCGATGTCTTTTTTATTATACGAGCTGTTTTGGGAACTAACATTTTCTATCTTGATATTTGAGAAATCCCAAGTATCACTTTGTACTTTTGCATCATCCACAATTTTTTGAGAAAGCTTCTTCGTCTGAATCATAAATGATGCAGGCGAAGCTTTCCCTTGTCCTATTTCATGAAGACGCTGTTCCCATTTCGCTGTCATTTCAGGAGATGCAAGGATTTTTTCACCAATCACATCGATTAATAGGATCCCTTTTTCTGTTGCAAATACTTGGTTTTTCTCTACCTTAATATAGTTCCGTTGTTTTAACATAGTGATAATACCCGCGCGTGTTGCTTCGGTGCCAAGACCTTCTGTTTTAGCAAGAATTTTCTCTAACTCATCATTGTCAATATGCTTACCAGCCGTCTTCATTAAGGTAATCAACTGTCCTTCAGTATAGCGTTTCGGCGGCTGTGTTTTCCCTTCTTTTGTGTAACTGTTTTCGACTACCCCTGCTTCGTCCTTTTCTAGGGGTGGTAAGATTACATCCTCATCCTTTGAATTTTCCTGGAAGAGTACCTTTCTCCACCCTTCCTGAAGCATTACCTTTCCCTTTGTTACAAATTCAGCACGTTTATCCACTAAAGTTTTTACGGTTGTATAGTTAAAAATAGCAGGCTTATAGTGCGCGGCAATCAAACGTTTAACGATTAGATCGTAAATCTTCTTCTCATCACCGGATAGCTTTTCAGGATTCGGAACCTGCTCAGTTGGAATAATTGCATAGTGATCAGTCACTTTTTTCTCATTAACGTAACGTGAATTATTCATTATTGACACATTAGGTGTTGGAAAAAAGTCCTTGTAGTCTTCCAGTTTATTAAGCTTTGAAAAAATTTCTGGAATTGTCTGTGCTTCCCCTTTTGTTATATAGCTTGAATCCGAACGGGGATAGGAAATAATCCCTTTTGTATATAGACTTTGTGCGACATCCAATGTTTTTTTTGGTGAGAATTTAAACGCTTTGTTTGCGGTTGCCTGAAGACTCGACAAATTAAATAGTAAAGGAGGCTGATATTCTTTCTTCTCTATTTCCACTTCAGCAATTTCCGCAGGCTTATCCCGACAAAAAGCCGCAATCCTCTCAGCCATGTCTTGTGAAGAAAGCCGTGATTCATTATCTTTTATCCATTTCCCCTCATAGTGCTTACCATTCACTTGGAACTTGGCAAATACCTCCCAAAATGGCTCAGATTTGAAATTAGCAATTTCTTTTTCACGTTTAACAATCAAAGCCAAAGTAGGAGTTTGAACTCTTCCTGCTGAGAATACATCAGATACTCCTTTTTGCTTCAGCAGTAATGTGTAGACTCTAGATGCATTCATCCCAACAATCCAATCTGCACATGCCCTTGACTTCGCTTCATAGTATAGATTCCTAGTATCCTCCTCCATTAATAGATTTTGAAATCCATCATTCACAGCTTTTTCCGTTAAAGATGAAATCCATAATCGTTTTATCGGCTTACTTACCTTGGCCATTTCAATAATATTACGGATAATTAGTTCTCCCTCACGTCCAGCATCACCTGCATGAATGATTTCCGTTACTTCAGTTTTTCGAAGGAGATTTTTTATAATGGTAAACTGTTTCCATTTTGATTTCATGACCCGATATGAGAATTGGTCGGGGATGAGAGGGAGTGTTTCAATTCTCCATTTTTTCCAGGCAGGATTATATTCTTCGGGTGGAAGCAACTCACAAATATGACCGACTGCCCATGTAAAGTAAGCACCCTTAGGAAATATTGGATCTGGCGAAACCTCAATAAACCCTTGAGATTTTTTACTCCTAAATGGAGCCGCAAGCTTCATCGCTTGGTCTGGTTTTTCCGCGATAATAACCTTCATCTTATTCCTCTTTTCAATTACACTACTATGATTATTTTATCAAAACTTTAGGATTCATAGAAATACAGATTTTGGTGGGAGAGTATGAGAGGCAGATAGGAGGGATAATTAAAGTTAAAAAACCATTCAAGATGGTTTTTTAACTTCATTTATTTGGAGATACATATTCAATGGTTCGACAATATGATGGATAGAGATAACAGTTAAATCACCATGCTGTACCGTGCCTACGGCAAGGCGTCGTTGATCATCCTCGACTATGAAAGGAGTTTCATGATCTGCAGACATTATACTTTCACATATGGATAATATTTTTTTATACAAAAAATCCTTATTGACCTTGGTGCTATTCGAATTTGAGGTAAACCTGATAATGATTTCTTTCCCATTGTAATTGTGTCTAAACATAATAGTAGCCTCCATCCAACAGTAATGATAAAACGCTTTCAATTTCATGTTTTTTGAAATATGAATCGATAATCGTATTGGACACCTCAAACTTTTCTTTCTATCATTATATCAAATAATGGAATTTCTTCAATAATTATTCGAATATACAAAAATATTTAAGAATTTTAACATTTCCCCTCTTCTTTGTCACAAATATCTTCCAATAATACGTAAAAAACCCTTTATTCCCTTGACTTAACACGATTTAGGTTGTATATTAATATCATCATTTAGCTAGTAGTTAAGTATTTTTTTTACAATATTATTATTTTTAAAGATACATAAATATGTAGCTAAATGATAAAATTTTTACGATGCACGGTTGTGCCGAAGGTTTAGGAGGAAAAGCATAATGCAAAACGGTAAAGTAAAATGGTTTAACAATGAAAAAGGATTTGGCTTCATCGAAGTTGAAGGCGGAGACGATGTATTCGTACACTTCACAGCTATCCAAGGTGAAGGTTACAAATCTTTAGAAGAAGGTCAAGAAGTTTCTTTCGAAGTTGTTGAAGGAAATCGTGGACCTCAAGCTGCAAACGTTGTAAAGCTATAATTCTTACATTTTAACTTAACAATGTGAAACCAAGGCTGATTTTTTATCAGCCTTTTCTTTGGGCTCTTTCTACCGAAAAGAGCCCTTTTTACGTACATTATGATAGTTTCTCTCCATATGCCTTCAGCTTTTGACCAACCGTGCAGTTTTTAATACAGAAGTTTTGGGCATAGCGTTTGCCATGTTCTTTGCGAAAATATTCTTTTACAAAACAATCTTGGCAATAGGTGTCAAGTATTTCACCAACTTCCAATATAAGTTCCTTCCGTTTCATGAAAAAAATCAGCTCCTATTTTCATCGGTATCGCCCACTCGAATCCATCCCAATCAAATTCACCTACTTTATGAGTATGATGAATAGGCTTAATTACTTACCCTTTTATTTCAATTTTACTCGAAACAATGGTTCCTTCTAGCGCCTGTGTAGCAAGTCTATCTGCTTCTGCATTCTGTTTCCTGCCAATCGGATCATAGATTGGATGAATCCCTAACTTTTCAATTCTCTCCTCTATCCTATCCAGCCACCTATTCAGGTTCTCCTCAAAGCACGGCCATTCCCCTGACAATTGTTTTAATACAACATGGGAATCCCCTTTAAATGTGACAGTTGCATGCTGTACTCCTATTTCCTCAAGAGTATTTAAAAGTAACCAAAACGCTGCGTATTCCGCCTCATTATTTGATTCCATTTCTTCAAATACTTCATTTACTCTAACCCGATATGGCTTTTTACTTTGGGAATAATATATAGCAACACCTAAGCCGGCCTTACCTGATTGAATATCAAACCCGCCATCGAAATAAGCAATAACATCCTGAGGTTCCGTTTCAACTACTTTCATCAATTTAATGATTTCTTTTTTCGTCCATTTTGTATGTCGCTCATCATAAAATACGATTTCTTTTGTGCGTCCAGTTCGTTCAAAGTCATCTGCTAAGAGCAATGCCTCTTCCGCAGATACTTCATCCGACATTAAGGTTATCACTTGGTTTTTTGGCGTTTTATAAGTCCATTCCAGCTTAAGTTTCATCATGCTCATCCTCTCTAGTGGAACGTATCTTCATTTTTCCTAATTTTTTACTCATTATACACTTTTTCCATTAGGTTATGTACTTCCACTTTTATTCGTATCGTACTATAATAAACCTTTGACAATTAAATGAAGTCCTTTCGCGGTTCGTAAACTCCCGCGTTATCAAAACTATAGGAGGTAATAGTATGTATAACGAGATTCTTTGGTTCATTTTTGCACTTGTCAATTTTATTTTAGTCTTAACGATTTACCGCATTTTTGGTAAATCCGGATTATTTGTTTGGATTGGTTTTTCTACCGTTATAGCAAATCTGCAGGTTGTAAAAACGGTTGAGCTATTTGGATTAACCGCTACCCTCGGTAATATTATGTATGGAACAACTTTCTTAATTACTGATATTCTGAATGAAAAGTATGGAAAAGAGGAAGCGAAAAAAGGTGTTTGGCTTGGCTTTTTCACACTACTTTCCATGATTGTTATCATGCAGTTTGTTCTTGCGTTTGACCCGCATGAGGTTGACTTTGCTCAAGGGTCGTTGGAAACAATTTTTGGACTTCTTCCACGGATTGCCTTAGGAAGCCTTCTTGCGTTTCTGATCAGTCAGTATTCAGATGTGATTATTTATTCGAAAATTAAAGCTCGATTTCCAAAGGATAACCAACTTTGGATACGGAATAATGGTAGCACAATGATTAGCCAACTACTTGATACATTAATCTTTACAAGTGTTGCATTCTTAGGTGCATATCCGTTTGACGTATGGATTGAAATTTTCATAACGACATACTTTATTAAATGGTTAGTTGCTTTAATCGATACACCATTTATTTATATCGCTAGAAGATTTCATAAAAATCCATAATAAACGTGAGAGAACAGGATGTCTGCGAGTAGACGTCCTGTTCTTATTATCTTCACATCTTTACATGATTAATGATAAAATAGGCATTATTTAGTATATTTTGGAGGCATTAGATGATCGAAGTGTATATAGATGGTGCAAGCGCTGGTGACCCTGGTCCTTCTGGTGCTGGGGTTTTTATTAAGGGAAATGGTGTCGTGGAAAAACATTCGATTCCTCTTGGGATTATGACGAACCACGAAGCTGAATACTATGCTCTTTTAAAAGGTCTTGAAATTTGCATCAAGAATGACTACAGGGTGGTATCGTTTCGAACGGATTCACAACTGGTTGACCGAGCGATAGCAAAGGAATACGTCAAAAATAAAAAATTCGCTACTTTGCTTGAAAAAGCATTGCTACTTTCTAATGAACTTGACCTTTTTTTTCTTAAATGGATCCCAAGCGCACAAAATAAAGTGGCTGATGAATTAGCAAGACAAGCCATCCGAAAAAATGAAACTTAGAAACCCTTGGACTGTCTTGTCCAAGGGTTTTATGCCATTATATTTCGTTCTTCTACAAAACGAATTGCTTGTTTTCGACTTTGGATTTGATTTTCCTTCAGCATCTCTAATAAAGATATGAAGAAGCTTCCATCAAATTCCTTTTGGGCCTTTAAAGTGATTTCAATTGCAACATTGACAATTTCGTCTGTTGCATTAGTATATTGCTGACCAAATGTAATGAAGCCAACTGCGTCCTCTCCAAAGTTAAAACCCTTTTGCGCCAAGAATTGTAAATATTCATTTACTTTTTTTTCTAGTTTAAACAATAGACCCCAACCCCAACAAAAAATTCTACCCTAATAATATCGCACTTTTTGTCGAATTACTACGATTTTTTTGTTAAAAAATGGGCTATTGTACCTGCAATCATTCCAAATATTGCTCCACCAAGTACTTCTTCTGGCTGATGGCCAAGTCTTTCTTTTAATCTCTGTTCCTTGTTATCATGGTAGTGATGGTCCTTTTGTCCTGCTAATCGCTCTATTTCTTCATCAAGCTCGTTCACCTTAATAGTGAGTTCACCTGATTGGCGGCGGATACCTTGTGCATCATACATTACGATTAAGCCAAATATGGTTGATAATGCAAAATCTATCGTGGGAATACCCCTTTTCAACGCAATAAAAGTTGCAAGAGAGGATACGCCAGCTGAGTGCGAGCTTGGCATGCCACCCGTTTCAAAAAAAGTACCCCAATTGAACTGACCTAGCCAAATGAGACATATATAAAACACCTATCCATATTAAATTTAACACTTTTTCATTAATTTGA
>NZ_JBPFDQ010000078.1:0-25177 GCF_059415045.1 Ferdinandcohnia sp. SAFN-114
ATGTGTGACATTAAAGACAAGTTACTAATATTATAATAAAAAGGCACATTCACTTGTCTTTAATTTTACATAGTAAAAGAAATAGCTCACCCTGCTAATGTCCGTTAGATGGTGAGCTTTTTCTTGCTTACTTAGGACCACTGCTCTTCTTGCAGTAGACTGTATGTTGAGAATTGGTTGCTCGAACAACCGATTCTCTTTTTAATATTATGTTCTTATATTTATAATATACCATTTTTTAAAATAAATTCAAAATACTTATTTGTATTGTGTTTTTCCGTAACCTCATGTTAGTATTTATGTATAAATAATTTAATGATTAAAGGGAAAAGCCCATAATGTGTAACGGATAAGGATAAAATCTTGTTCTGTTAGTTCATTGTGGGCCTTTTTGCGTGGAGGGGAAAAAATGACTTCGTTTGAAAATGAGTTATTGAGTAAAAAACGAAATGAAAAAATCGAATTAATTATCAATCATCAAGTCGAAGGAGAAGCATTTATTATCTCTAGTTCACATCATTGGAAGAGGATCGTTTTACAAAATTTCAATCGTATTTATAGGAATGAAATAGGCATCAATGAATTGTTGAAGGTTATGCAAGAACATGGAGTTGTTTTTGCTCAAAAAGATAGCTTGGTTCGGTATCCGGTTCTGGAATGTCTTAATTTTATTGCTAAGCAAAGCAACGAGAAATTAGAAATATCGGAGGTTAAAAATGCAAGGCTTTAAATCAATCTTATTAATTTTATTAATGATAAATATTGTTGCTTGTTCATCCATTGAGAAAATGGATTATCAGGCGCCTGCATCAATAAAGGAAGTGGAAGATTCAGCCGAACCCCCTAAAGAGACTGGTGACAATCGTTTTTCAGTAATCGTAACGGAAAAAATTGATGGTGATACTCTGGTTATAAATTTTCAAGATCCATCTAAGGTACCTTCTTATATTAATCAAAAGAATAATCTAAAGGTGCGAATCCCGGGGATAGATAGTCCGGAATCTACTACGAAAAAACAACTATGGGGTGTTGAAAGTGCTGCATTTACAGCGGAACTTTTAAGCGAAGGGAATGTAGAAGTTGAAGTAGATGAAAAGGCAAAAACAGATAAGTACGGAAGGTACTTGTTCCATGTCTTTGCTAATGGAAAAAATGTAGCTGCAGAATCTATCAAAAACGGATATAGCAGGGTTGCATATGTATTTGATGATTACAAGTATATATCGGAATATAAAGTCTTGGAAGACAAGGCCCGGGAGAATAAGTTAAATATTCATTCTATACCTAATTATGTTACAGCGTATGGTTACGATATGTCGGTTGTAGATGCACTTGAGAAGGAAGAATATACGGGTAATTTGGGAATTAATTTTGATGATATAACCTCAATCATGGAGTTTGTTCAAGACAGCAATCTTCAAGAATTATTTGGTTATTAATTTAGTATTGGTAAGGGAGTGAGTATAAATTTGAAAAAGCCAATTAAAGACACTGATTTCACAATTTTAATTACATATATCTTATTGTATGCATTATTAATTGAACCGCTAATAGATCCTTATCTTAATCCTTACTATCTTACCTATATCAAAAATGCGTATTTAATGTTTGTTGTAGAAGTTTTGCTAATTTTTATCAGTTATTTTTTACTATTAAAGATAGTTTCGCTTATTTATGTATATGTGTTACCAAGAAATTTTCTTAACAAAATTGGGAGGAACGTACAGCGAAATGAAAGGTAAAATTGATGTGAGATTAATTGAACTTTTAAATAAAATCGAGGAAAAAAGGATTCAAATGATAGAAATAGCACTTAAAAAAGGATTAAGTAGCAAAGAAACTGTTGAAATCAGTCACCAATTGGATAAATTGCTTATGGCTTATCATAAAAGGAAATATAAACTGGATTTTAATAATTAACACAACAATGAACGAGTAAAAAACGAAGTTTACTCTTTGATCATCACAACTAGAAATAATTCAGGGAGAGTGAATGGAAAATGAAAAGGAGAAAATGGACAAAAGAAGAAATTGACTTTTTATATGAGAATGTTGGTTATATGAAAGTGCCGACAATCGCAGAGAAACTTGAACGTACGGAACAAGCAGTAGTAATCAAAATGAAAAGATTAGGAATTGCACATACAAGAAATCAAGCGGGATATTTAACAACTCAACAGCTTGCAGAATTATTAAAGGTGGACCCGAAAACAGTAAGACAATGGGCATTAAATCATGATTTAAAGTGTGTAATCAAGGCTACGAGGTTTTCGAGGAAATTTTACTTTATTCATCCAGAGGATTTTTGGAGCTGGGCAGAGAAAAATCGGGAAAAAGTTGATTTCTCTAAGATTGAGCCAAAGACTATTTTGCCAGAGCCTGATTGGGTAGCAGCAGAGAGAAAGATTAAAAAGGACATTAACTATAAAATTTGGACTGTAAAAGAAGAAAAAGACCTTTTAATGATGATGTCGAGTGGTTATTCTTTGAGGGATGTAGCGAGTATATTAGAACGTTCAGAGATTAGTATTCAGAAAAAGTATAAAAGATTACGTATTAATTAGCCCTTATAGGAGGTAGGCATGGGTTGGGTTATAGTTCCATTAGTGATAATTTGGGGATTGTTTGGAATTTGGTTAAAGAGAGGAAAACACAAAACATTAAGTGCCCAGCAAAAATTCGTACTAAGTATGTTTAAAAGAAATCTTTCAATGATCAATAAAAAAAGTTTATTCTTTGATGGGGTACATGAATTTGTTGTTTTAAAGAAAATTAAATGGTCCTATCAACAAGAGAGAGCCCTTTATATAAATGTAGCGACTAAAGATGGCGATTTTGAACATTTGATGTTAATTAAATCTCCTAAGGACTTTTCAAAATTTAAGGAAGGAATGAAAGTAAAGTTTGGATTGGTGAGACACAGAAGTAAAGAACATATATTTCATGCTACAAGAGAATTAGAAAGTGAATTTGCCATACAAGAAATAGTCAAAAGAAATAGAGCAATGATGTATTTTACATCAGCTATATTCACTCTAATTGACTTTACTTTTTATGATATTAAAATTTTTCTACATCATTTAGTAAAGCAAGGGACTGACCGATAATATAATGTGGGTAACGTTTTACCAAATCTATAACCCAAGAATGGTGATAAAAGCATTCTTGGGTTTTGTGTGTGCCCAGCAAGACGTTACTATCTAGTTGGTTAGAGCCCAACTTGTATCCAATTTAAAATAGAGAGTAGAGAGGAATTTTAAAAAATGAAAGACAACAGGAGAAAACTCAAACGATTAAATTTATTGAATTTTACAATCTCAAAAAAGCTATATTTTTCATTCATTTTAATTATCTTATTACCAAGCTTAACAATTGGCATTATGTCTTACAATAGTGCACAAAAGAAAATTAAAGAACAGATGTTAGATAATTCTACAGAAAATGTTGCTCTCTTAGATAATTTTATTAATGAAAACCTATCTTCAAAGTATGCAGATGTTCAGTATTTCGTAAATAGGCTCAATGCTCAATCTTTCGCTGAGTCGGAAATTCAAAACACAATTGAAACATTTAAACAATATTCACTTCTTCATCCTGACATAGTGACTATATTTTCAGGTACCAAAGATGGAGGTATGTATTTATATCCCCAAGCTAGTCTTCCAGAGGATTTTGATCCAAGACAGAGAGATTGGTATAAACAAGCTATTGAAAACCAAGAGAATGCCATTATAACTGAGCCATATGAGGATTTGGCTACTGGAGAAATATTAGTGACCGTAGCGCAAGTGATAAATGATGGTTCTGGTGTTATTGGTTTAGACATTAACTTAGCATCTCTACAAGAGATTACTAATAGTATAAAAATTGGTGAAAATGGATATGCATTTATCCTTACTGCACAGAAAAAATATCTAGTTGATCCAACTCAAGAAAACGGTTCAGAACCACAAGGGGAAACTTATAGCAAATTAATATATGAAAAGCAAAGTGGAATTCTTTTTGATGAATTTCAAGGTAATAAATATGAAACTGCCTTTGTTACGAATGAACTTACTGGCTGGAAAATCGCAGGTGTAATGGAACAAAGTGAAATTGATGAAGCAACTCAAGGAATCCTTCTTACAACCTTCATTGTAGTAATTATTTTCATTGTTATAGGTCTAGTCCTAGCAATATTGATTGTAAGAAGTATCACTAAACCTTTAACAACATTGGTGGATGTTACCGAAAAGGTAAGTAATGGGGACCTTACTCATTCAATAAAGGTGAAAAACAATGATGAAGTAGGACAATTAGGAAAAAGCTTTAATAAGATGTTGGAATCATTGAGAGAACTATTAGCACATGTAGATGAAAAATCACAGACATTAGCAGCATCCTCAGAGGAATTAACTGCAAGCTCAGAACAAAATACCCAGGCGACTGAACAGGTAGCAAATGCGATCCAAGAAGTTGCGGTTGGCACCGATAAGCAGACAGAAATGGTAAGACAAACAACAGAAATTGTTAAGGAAATGTCTATTAGTATTCAACAAATTGGTGTGAATGCTCAAAATGTTTCTCGAACTTTTACTGAAGCACTCAGTATAGTAGAGAACGGTGAACAGGCAATAAATGAGTCCATCCAGCAAATGCAAAACATTAATTCTTCAGTAAGTAACTTAGGAAAAATTATTAGTTCATTAGGTGAACGTTCAGAAGAAATTAATCAAATTGTAAATGTTATATCTGATATAGCGAGTCAGACGAATCTTTTAGCATTAAATGCGGCAATTGAAGCAGCTAGGGCAGGGGAACATGGAAAAGGATTTGCTGTTGTAGCAGATGAAGTCAGAAAGTTAGCGGAACAGTCAGCAAAATCTACGGAAAGTATTCGCCAACTAATATCCACTATACAAGAAGATACAAAACAAGCGGTTGATTCAATGATTAAAGGTACAGAAGAAACCGAAAAGGGTATAAATGTTGTAAACCATGCAGGAGAATCATTTACGCAAATTCAACAATTTGTAGATATTGTGACCTCACAAATACAAGAAGTCTCAGCGTCGATTGCCCAAATGACGCAAGGGGCACAACAAGTGGTGGAATCGGTGAGTGAAATAGATGAGATTGCTAGGAAGACGACTGGACAGGGACAAGAGGTTTCTACTGCAACAGAAGAACAATTAGCCTCAATGCAAGAAATAGCATCTACGGCAGCTTCATTATCTTTCATGGCAGAAGAATTACAAGAAGCCGTTCAAAAGTTTAAGCTTTAAACAGTTATTTAATCGGATATGAAATAGGGGATGGTTAGTTTAAAAGCTAACTATCCCTTTTTATATATCGATTATTTTTTTCTAAATACAATACTT
Organism: Ferdinandcohnia sp. SAFN-114; assembly: GCF_059415045.1. Taxonomy (NCBI): domain Bacteria; kingdom Bacillati; phylum Bacillota; class Bacilli; order Caryophanales; family Bacillaceae; genus Ferdinandcohnia; species Ferdinandcohnia sp. SAFN-114. The sequence goes on from NZ_JBPFDQ010000078.1 coordinate 5,361, forward strand.
CTACTAACGGAGGACAGCCTAAAACAAACCATATTTTTAAGAAATTCTCCAAGCTTGGTTGATGATTATTTTTTAGGATCTCCGATAAATTTGATTTTGAAATACCAGTCTCTCTTTGAATATTAGCTTGAGACATTTTCTTCTGTTTTCTTACCTCATCAAATCTATTTTTTAAAGTAAAATCTCTTCCAGGATTGGCTAGATAACCCGCTATAGATTTAATGTCTTTTGTTGCGTTATAGATGGTCAAGTACTTATACAAACCCGCTTTAATTATGTCTTCTGCAGTTGTAAGATTTCCCTCATTATATTCATATTTAGATTCTACGTTGAGATAATTCACCAATTGCTCGATTTCTTGTGAAGCTTCCTTATTGACAGTTATGGTATATGTTACTTTTTCCTCAATAGTCATAGGTTTAAAACCTCCTAAATTCGTACAGAATGATTAACAAGCAGCGATAGAAAGGGGTTTTTACTGTGTTGTGTTTTAAAAAATCTAATTCAGACAAGATCCGTGATGATATACGTGATGGCCGAAAACTCGGTTAATTAATATATATATTCTTTGAAATGAAATAGACTTCCTTCTTTTTGAGGGAAGTCTATTTTTTTGTTCGGAAAACAGGCCCAAAATTTAGGATTGAATTATGGAATATTAGCTGATTCGCTCTCATATGAATGTATCGTAAAGGGAAAACAAAGGGGTAAATTTAAATGAATAAAATCAAAAGCATAAAATTTAATCTAACGAATCCTGATGAACAGAGATTGTTTGAATATGCTTCTAGCAAGGAAAATTTTTCAAAATTTATAAAAGGACTTATTGAGAAGGAAAGTAGGCGTGAGAGTTTGCCTGTTTATCGAAGCAACAAAGAGGGAGTTATTCAGATTAGATTGTAGGGGGGAGTTAGGAATGGGTAATCTGAATCCTATGTTCTCAAAATCTGTAATTTTACAGTATGAGAGGAAGAGAAAGAAAAGAAATGACGCTAAGACAGATATAAAGGTTTCGGTTTCATCAGAACAAAAAAAGGCACTGAGGATATTGGGGTTTTGTGAAAAACTAAGTATTACTCAATATGCGAGTAGATTAGTAACCGAAGGTGTATCAAAGGATTATATTCAATTTGCGCCGAGGACATATTATTCAAAGGACTATGAATTTGTTCATGTGAAGTTGGAACAACCGTTTTATGAGAAACTTGTTCATTTATCGGTTAACTGGAATTGTAGTGTTCGTAAGGCTGCGCACCGAGTTCTTATTAATATCCTTAAAGAACAAAGGGGGATTCAAATATGAATATGCCAAGAACATATAGCAGACTCGATTTAATTCAAGAGGAATTGGCTAAACTAGAGAATAAGAGTTTCTTAGATAGAGCCCTACATATTCTATTGAGTACCAAGCATGTGTACCTAACTATTCAATTACCAACTCAGCTCATTGTCCGAGCAAATGTATTGTGTGAGGATATTACAATAATTGGTGAATTAGAGAAGAAGTTTCATCTTTCCGATTTAGGAAGTGTGTTATTTTCCGACTTTCTAAATGTGGTAAGAAAAGAGGATAATTTCGATGCTTTGTATAAAAGATTACAAGTAAGGAATCAAAATAAAGTGGAGATCCACCAAAAAGAAGATACATTTTACGAAGAATCCGATGGTTTATCCGATGTGAGAATTAGATTGGAGAGAAGAGATGCATTAAGAGGGGAAGTTGTTCTTTCAGACCTGTCTAATTTATATCCAACCCATACCTTTCAATTGGAATCTTTATTAGAGCTAATCCTTGTAGATTTCTTAATTGAATATCAACGAGGAACATCTAAAAACGCGGTGAAGAATATTTTAGATAAAATTTAAAATTGTAAGGTAAGAGTTTTGCAATGGAAAACCAGTAAACTGATGTATATCGTTTTCCATTACCACGGATATGCGGGAAATTTTTAAAATATGTACCAATAATTACGACGGTATTACTCTAAAACATACAAGTTTTTATATCAAATGCTGTTAGTATTACGAGGTATTTACCGAAATATTACCCGCATAAAATAAACTACCCAGAATAAACACTAGAAGTTACATTTTCTTCTTTAACTAGGTAAAAAATTATATCTAGGTTATAGTCATACAACACGGTTAACCAGCATATAACGTAGTAATACTCTTACTATGAAATGAGGTATCCTTTCATGATCGTGAACCCACAGCTCCAATCTTATTACACTGATAAATCGAAAAAAACGACTGTAATGATAATCTCAGGTATATTTACCCCATCATCTTTTGAATCTTTTGATTGTAAAATAACCATGAAAAAGAAATTTTCTAGTAGTAAATGGGAAATGGAGGATATATGCATTTTAAAGATAAAACGAAATCGGTATGAGTCAATTCATTCTCTTTATAGCTACATATTATTAGATAAAATAATGATCGAAATTTTTGAAGCAATCACTTTGGATATAGGGGCTTAAAGAGGCAAATTTCCTTCTAAATCTTTCAAATAAGTGATAATATTTAATAAAAGACTGGAGGTGCTCGATTTTTATGATATTCACTGAGGACCAGAGAAAAGTTTTTACGGAACTTAAAGAAAATATGCTTGCAGCTACTTCACCTGAAGAAGTGAAACTATACACCAATCAAATACATGAACTACTTGATCTGATAGAAAAAGAAAGCCCTAATCCAAAAATGGCTATGCCTAAAGAGATTAGGAAAGAATATGAAAAATTAATCGTGCATCTACAGGACGCTACCAGCAGTAAAGAAGTACTATATTATGAAAATAAAATACATGGTTTATTAGATAGATTAGAACAGAAATAAACATGTTGAAACGAACACTCTGATTGAAGTAGAGTGTTTTTTATTTTTTTCAATATCTATAGCTTTATTGTTATTATTGGATAACTTTACTTAAAAAGAGGAAAAAAGTACTACAAAATAGAAAGTATATGGTAAATTATTATTTACAAAAAGGAAAATAGAGTATACCAAGGGGCAAATTACATGTTTATTGGAACTAGAATCAAATTACTACGAAAAGAAAGAGGATTAACTTTAAAAGAATTATCAGAAGGAATCATGTCAGTACCCTACTTAAGTAATATTGAAGCGGGAAAGTTTGAACCAAACAAAGAGATGTTAAAAAGTTTGGCCGAAAGACTTAAAGTACCTAAAGAATACCTGCTTAACCACTCTGTAGCTAGTCAAGAAGCAAGAGAGGAATTAGAACAATTATATTTATTAGCAGCAAACGATTTTATGAAAGCTAAAGATTTAATAAAAGAATATTCTAAAGACAAATTCCGTTATTCTGCTGTGTATCATGAAATTCTATTTAAGATAATCTATTGTGTTTATTTATATAAAATAGGTGAGTACGAAAAGGCCACATCCTTAAATGTTAACTGTATAAGCCATTACATTAAGGAAGATCAAATTGATCGTGTCCCGTTTAATGGAAGACTTGCTTTTTTATATTTTTGGGGGGTTTCAAACTATTATAAAAGAAATCTAATCAGTAGCTTAAAATATTTTGAAAAGCTTATTGAAATTTTACCATTAGGTAACAATTTTAGACCAAATGCATTCTATAATATGTCTGCAATTACATATGAGTTAAGACGTTATAATGAGTCCTTAAAGCATGCAAAAAAGTCTTTAGAGCTTCATATTGAAAATCATAATTGGATTAAAATTGGAGAATTGTACAATTTTATAGGGGTAATTTATTGGGAAATAGGTGATTTAGAAGAGGCTAATAAGTATTTAGATAAATCTCTTGAAATTGCCGAGTTGAAAGAAATAATAACACTTAAACAAAGAATAGTACATAATAAAGGTCTTATAGCTCAAAAAGCCGAAAAATATTTTGAAGCAATAGAATATTATTATACAACCATTGCTCTACGAAAAGAGACAAATAGTCCAGACTTACTATGCTCTTATTTGGGGATTGTAGAATGTTATTTGTTGCTAGATGATATAGAAAAAGCTAATGAAATAGCTAAAATAGCCCAAAAATATATAAACAGTGAATCTGACATGTATAGATTTGAGCTACAACATGCGGAGATATTATACAAAATAGGAGAGAAGCAATCCTTTATTGAAAAAATAGAAAATGTAATAAATTATTATGAAGAAAATCAAAACAGACAAGAATTAGTAGGATTGTATCAAAAAGCAGGAGATTACTACTTCCAAAATCGAAAGTATAAAGATGCAGCAATTCATTATCATAAAGAATTAATAAATCAAGAGGAGTTGAATCGTTAAAATGAGAAAGAAAATAGTTGATTAGTAGTTATTGCGGTCCTAGGTATTGGTGGAACTACATCTTTCACTAAAACCTTTTTAGCTGGTTCTAAACCAGATATCGATCCAATTAATATAGTACAGCCTGACTTTGAGTAATTAATGGTTTATTTCAATATTAATTCACGATGTAATTTAGTCATAAAGATTTTATTTTAGTTTTTTTGGCAACCTTTGATGTAGGTTAGCGGTGACTTAATAAACAATAGCGAACTTTGGTTCGATGTGTTATCACACAAAAAGTATGTCTTTTTTAGACTACTGGTGTGTTATCAATCGTCCCAAGGTTCGCTTTTTTTGTTTGAAACTACTTTAAATTTGCGAAAGGGGATGTTTGTCTATGTTAATAACGTTTTTAACAGCAGGATTAGTAGGAGGTATCACTGGAGTTATTTCTCATTTGGTGAGAAATGGAAAGGTATTGGTATTTCCAAAAATGAGAGTTAAACCTCGTGGGATTTATTTAGGATTCTTAAGTGACTTCTTAATTGGAGGAGCAGCGGCAATTTTTGCTGTTACCTACTTAGTGCCTAACCCAGAGAAATGAGAACGTTGATTGGTATTTCAAATTTAGCAGGTATGAGTGTTGAAAATGTACTTTTACAACTCGAACTAACTACTGAGAAACAGAAGAGTGAAAGTTTAGACCGAATTAACAAACGGTTATAGTAGGTCTATTCTTCCCTCCGTTTTGGGAAGGAATACATATTATTCAAATGAAAGAGAGGATCCTATGAAATGAAACTCAAAGCATTTCTAACGGAAGAAGAAGGTATTCAGATTGGGCAATTGAAACAACAAATGTTTGATTCTGTTTCATGGAGTGAGGTACTTTATTATGAAAATCAAATTCATGGTATCTTAGATCAAGCAGAACAAAGGTTAAATAATAACTCAGTTGGAGTGGCAATAAAAGGATAAGTTTCAGGCGCGCCAATGTCCTTAGTCTAATACTAGAGGCAATTAGAATTAAATTATTACCCTAATTGCTTTTTTCCTTCCTAAATTAAAGGGAAAAAGTTTATTATGATTGATCAATGAAAAGGAGAAATTGTATTACTAATGAGGAAAAAATTAATCTTCCAATTGATGTTTAAAGGAAGACTATTAGTATTAAAACTTGTAGAAGTATTAGGTTCATGACAAAATGATGCAAAAACTATTGATTTTCATCCTAAATAAAGCTTGTGAAGAAATGTACTTAAGTTATCCAGGTGCTTCCGCGGAAAAACTAAATGAAAAATAGGTTTCGGATGTTACAGAATTTAAGTTATGCCAGTTAAAAAAGTCCTATTTAAGTGCGATTCGTGATCTTTATGGATCAATTTTAAGCTATATTTTTTAGGACATTCCGATAATAATCAACTTGTATTCAAGACGCTTGATCAAGCTACAGTACTATTATTAGCTGGGGAACATCCACTAATCCATAGTGACGTGGGTTCCATTACACATCTAAAGGATTTAAACGAAAGAAAGATCGCGAAAATGACACAAAGTATGTCACGAGTTAGTCGCTGTATTGATAATGGACCAATGGAATCTATTTTTTTTGAACACTGAAATGTGAGAAATATTATTTGCATAAATATAAGGCATTTGAGAAGTTACTACTGCGATAAATGAGTACATCCATTTTACATAATCAGAAAGGAATGTTTCTAAAGAGGGCGAAGTTAGAGTAATGAAATTTGTTTATCCAAGAGTATTAACTGAAAAAGAACACAATCGGATGGAGGAAGTGATTAGGAAGGGTATTTCTACATTCCTACAATCTATTGATCAATCCCTCATTGATTGTGGTTTGTTGGATAGAAGTTTGGATAAGGTTTTCCCTTGTACGAATGAAGAAGGCAATAACTTTTATAATCACAATAGATATCAAAAACGATTAAACGACCTTAGCCCTATGGAATATAGAGCTAAGCCGCTTAAATCCTTTTTATTATTTCCACTATCTATTTGACAGGGGGCAGTTCAAATTCGCAATGCCTTTAAATGATTTTTTCAAAGTACCTTTCTAGGATTAAACTTTAAATCTACTAACCGTATTCTGGAGCTCTTCCGCAAGGTTTGAGAGAGCATTTGCAGACGCTGATATTTCCTCCATAGATGCAAGTTGTTCTTCTGCTGAAGCCGCGACATTTTGTGAGTGCATAGATGTTTCATTAGAAACATGAGAAATTTCAGTTACAGTACTTGATACTTCTTGAATACTTGCTGTTACTTCTTCTGTTGTGGCTGCCATGTCATTAATTTGGTGAGCTAACTTCTCCATATAAGTAAGGATCTCATTAAAATTTTCTTCTGTTTGTTGAACAATATCTAAACCATCTTTAACATCGTATGTTACTTGTTCAATTGATTTATTTGACTGAATCATATCTTGTTGAATATCAGAGATTAGCTTAGAAATTTGTGAAGAAGATTGTCTTGATTGTTCCGCTAATTTTCTTACTTCATCTGCAACCACGGCAAATCCTTTTCCGTGTTCTCCTGCTCTTGCTGCTTCAATGGCTGCATTAAGCGCTAATAAATTCGTTTGTTCTGCTATTTCGGAAATTACGCCAGATATATCACCAATTTCTTTGGAACGCTTATCTAATGATTTAAGTACTGCTCCACTTTCAGTTACAGACAGGCTGATAGAATTAATTTGTTTCACGGTTTTATCTACAAAATCCCCGCCTTCTTTTGCTTTTTGAGTAGCTTGAGAACTAACTTCTGAAATGAAAGATGCATTTTCAGCAATTGATTGGACCTGTGTTGCTACTTCATCTAATGAACTCGCACTCTCTTGTACACTTGCGGTTGAATGTTCTGCTCCACTTGCAACTTGCTGAATAGATTCTGTAATTGTTTCTGTTGCTTTACTGGTTTGTTCACTACTAGCAGTTAATTCCTCAGAGGAAGAAGCTACTTGTTCTGAAGCTATTATGACCTCATTCATCATTTTTTTAAGGTTCTTAGTCATGAGGTTGTAACTCTTAGATAGGTCTCCTAATTCATCACCTGAGTTATCCGTAATTTCAGCTGTAAAATCGCCATTACCTGCTAATTCAAGAGCATTTGAAACGGAATGTAACCTTTTCTTAATTCTTAGTGAAAATAGTATAACTACTAACGTTGAAAGGGCAATTACTACAGCGAGAATGATTAGGAAAGTTACTAGGAAACTTTTTAAGATCTTTTCAATAATAGATTGCGGAGCACCTACATATAACATCCCTATAGGATTTTCATTTTTATCTAATAAAGGCATATAAGCAGTTTGATATAGTTTGCCTGCTACATTAGCCTCTCCATAGTAATTTTCCCCGTTTTTTAAAACTGATTCTACCACTTCTTTTGATGCTTTTGTTCCAACAGCACGTTCATTATTAGATATAACATTGGTAGTTAATCGAGTATCTTCTAAGAAAATTGTTACTGTATCACCTGTGTCTTCACCAATTACATCAACAATTTCGTAATTATCATTCATGAGAGTTGAACCTTTATAAAGTTTATCGCCTTTTAACTCCCATTCACCTGGGTATATGCTATTTAGATATCTGAAGGATAGATTAAGGTCCCCGTTTGCTTTTTCGGTCGCAAATTCCTCAATACCTTTTGTGATTTGATAGTTAACAACTACACCAACAATTGCCGACAAAGAAAGAATAATAGCTATAACAAGTATATTGATTTTTGTACCTAACTTTAAATTTGTAAAAACTTTCATCATTTACACTCCAATGTTTTATTTTTCTGTACTCTAAAATAATTTCTCTACTTGTTCCCTAATAATTTTTAGACTTGATAATTGATTGAACAATCTCGTTATATTAATAATTGGTATCAATTGTTCATCAGTTTAATTATTCTTTCTAAAGAGTTTTTGAGGTTTCCATATCATTAAATGGGACAATATCATCATTTGAAAGCTCTAAAATCTCCTTAGAATGATTAACTAATAGACCAATATGTATATCATGTGTCTTAACCAAGATAAACTTTGAAGTTTCTGATAGAATGGATTAATTGCTAAACAATAACTGTTTCATATCAATAGCGGGGACGACCTCTTCACGTTTTTCACTATTGCCCTCATGTACTCAGGGGCTTGTTTGAAGTATAGTAGTCATAATTGCTTTATCTATTGAAAGAACTCCATGAATAGGTAAAGCAAAATCTCCTTGTCCACTTGGATAATGACAAATTTTTGCATTTTAGAATTCTCCTATATAGCGTTTTAAATTGAGAATTATATGGTAATTTAAACAAAATAAAAAACACCTTCAACCCTTTGTCTGGCTAACAAGGACCAAACGTGTTATTAGCAAGAAGCAGGGACTCTGCCTTACACCAATTTCACATATTTTATATTAATATTGATCAGAGACAGGAACGCTATCCTAATTCAATATTGTAGTGTTTTAGTATTTAATTTAATAGGTTTACTTAATAGATATCCTTATGCGTACTGTACTCCCAAATTGGAAGCTGTTTCTAGATCAGTTTTTCTTTCTATACCTTCTAAAATAATATTGCTCCCTTACTTTTCATAAAAAAATTTTTAGTAAAAGAAATAAGTTCTTGTTTATTACTAATGCAAGGTTTTAGAAAAATAACGGTCTAATTTTAAATAAGGGGGCTCTAGTTCCATAACGTTCTTGATATCAGGATATCCTTTTCCATAATCATCAATTACGATTCTGAATCCTAGTTCTTTTAAAAGATAAATCCTCTCCCTAAAGGTTTTATATTGTTCCACAATTTCAGATTCCGAAATTTCTAGAATAGATTCTTGTTTAAAAAGATAATTTCTAACGATGGTCATAATGAATTCTAAAAATGTATCATGTAGAATTGTGGAAGGTAAAATATTAAGAAAAAGTTTGCCTTCTTCTATTGTATAACCAGTCAAATGAATATGTTACTATCGCCTTTTCGATTGATAATAAGTCTAACTCATAAAGCAATCTATTTATTTTTGCGTTTTGAAAGATATTTTCTGGACTGGTATTATCTCTCGTTCTAAGAAGAGCTTCAAATCCAAATGTTTTTTATCAGTTAGGTTGAAATACAGGCTGAAAATGATGAAATATTTTTCCCGTATATTTCCTTTTAATTGACATATTTGATCACCTCCTTTATTTTCACGATAAAAAGAGAACCTGAAGAAAATACAGGTTCTCTTGAACTGTTTCCTCATGGCAGCTAGGCTACCATAGCATTACTCCTTTAGGCCCTTAGCTTTGCGTCCTTACCTTTCGATAAGTTTGCCTTTATCTGATATTAAACATTACGACTTTTAGACTAGTTCTACAGTACTATTATACTAAGTTTCGACAAAATTCCAATAGTTTTTACATAAAAAGACAAAATAAAATGGATAATAGGATTTTATTGTTTTATCAAAGAGTAGTGGTTGGTGGTTGTTGTGAAGAATGAAAAAATAAAAAGCGGTTCTTTAAAAATACTTTCCGTTGTATCAGAACCTAGAGGATCACCAGGACATTGAAAGTGGATGTACAAATGGGAATGTTGTTCATAAAATAAAAAGGACACAGAAGTAACTTCTTCAACTACCATGAAAATAAACATCTCTAATTACAAAAAGAGACAACATCAAAGAGGACCCTCCTAATTCGTAAAAAAAGAGAGCTATTATTCATTGATTTATAGATTGAACCATTATATACATCTTAGGATATTTTCATTCTCTGTGGTGAAGAGCTGATTTTTGCGATTCACGGATGGCTAACTGTGCTGGTTAGTTCAATAAGAAAAGTAGGATTTGACTTGGATAATATAATTAAAAAGCAGAAAAAGGATGATTATGAGGAGAATTTCTCGTTCTAATATACAATACTTGGAAGTTGTGTCTAATAAATGTACCTAAAAATAGTTTCCTCTTATCGACATTGATTGTCCTAGCCCTAGTTTGATGTATTATAACTAAAATAACCGGTATAATTCCATAATCTAATTATGGACATAGGAATGTGTGTTACTTATAATGTAAACACTCGTTATAATGTTATATTTTTATAATTTTAAGTAACTTTTATAAAACAGGAGAATTTAAAGTGGGTAAATACTCTAGAGAAATAAAACAAACTTTTTCAGATACAGGTATGGTTTACAAATTTATAAAAAAAGACAATTGTTTTATCCACACATTTTGTGATGGAGAATTGTTATATAAATTAGGTTTTGAGCCCAGGGATATAGTAGGTAAATCGTTGTTTGATTTTTACCCGGAAGACTATGCAGCTGAGAAATTGGAATATTATAAAAAATCATGGGACGGGGAACATTGTGTTTTCGAGAGTTTTATAGCTGGTTTTAGCTATATTTGTACACTAAGGCCTGTGTTTCAGCAAGGAGACGTAATTGAGGTAGTTGGTACCAGTATCAATATTTCGGATAGAAAAGTTCTCGAAGAAGAAGCTCAACAAATCGAAAATTTATCTCGAACAGTACTTGAAACAATGTCAGAAGGGATTTTTCTTGTAGAGAAATGCAACCAGAATAATAATGTTAAAGTCACTGCGTTAAATCAAAATGTAGAATTACAGTTCGGTATGAAGTCTGGATATTATAATGAAAGTACATTACTATGCATGGGTTTAAAATTTTTAAAAGAGGATGGAACAACTTTATCTTTTTTCGAATTGCCAGGAATTGTTACACAGGAATTGGGAGTTTCCTTTAACAACTTTATTATGGGGAAAGAGCATGAAAATGGTGTTGTGAGCTGGTACTCTGTAAATTCAAAACCACTTAACTATCCTTTGGAATATGGAAAAGGTACTCTTGTATCTTTTAAAGATATTACATTCCAGAAGGAACAAGAGATTAAATTATTTGAAGCACATGAGTACCAAAAATTACTACTTAATACGTTAAAGAGTGGGGTGGTTGTTACTGATTTACAAAGAAAAATAACTGCAATCAACAGATCAATGCTTAAAATGTTATGTTTAGATGGAGATTCCAATCAGTATGTTGGGACCTATGCACCAAATTTACATTATCTATTTAAAAAACCAGACGTATTTTTAAGCTTTCTTAATTCTATTAGGGCAACCAAGCAATACTCAGTAATTGAACTGGAAACAGTGAATAATAAGATTCTAGAATGTCACTACTTACCTTTATTTATTCGTGGGAAATTTAACGGGGATATCTTCGAACTAATTGATATTACCGAACACAAGATGTTGGAGCTTGCTATAAAGAAATCTAAAGAAGAAGCCGAAAAAGCAAATAAGGCTAAATCCGATTTTTTATCAAAAATGAGTCATGAGTTAAGAACACCATTGAACGGAATTCTAGGATTTGCTCAACTTCTCAACTTAGAAGAAGGATTAGATGAAAACCATCAAGATTCCATTCAAGAAATATTAAAAGCCGGAAGGCATTTGTTAAAACTAATAAATGACATTTTGGATTTATCTAGAATTGAGACTGGAAATTTAAAAGTGAATACAGAAGAAATTTATTACGATAGCGTTTTGGAAGATTGTATTAAATTACTTCAACCATTGGCAAACAAAAAAAACGTTACTATCATTAACCAAACGAGTCGATTTAAAACGATAGCAATTGAAGGGGATTCCATTCGTTTAAAACAAGTATTTTTGAATCTGCTTGATAACGCAATTAAGTATAATAGGCCAAATGGAAAAGTCTTTATTAGTTGTTATTTAGAAAAAGACTACGTTATTTTTAAAATAAACAATAATGGGTTAGGTATTCCGTTAGAGATGCAAAAAAGAATATTTGATCCGTTTATTCGCCTTCATACTACGGAAGAAGGTACAGGAATTGGACTTTCTATAACAGAACAGCTCATAAAATTAATGGGTGGTAAAATAGGGGTAAGTAGTAGAGAAATTGAAGGAAATGAATTTTGGTTTTGTCTACCTATTTCCAATCAATCAATTAAAGAACTACAGGAGCCTAATGAAACAAATAATAAAGTTTCATATAAAAAACTTCCAAATGCGTTTCAAATTTTTTATATTGAGGATAATGCCTCGAATCGTCGATTAATAGAAAAAATTATTTATGGAGAACCTTCATTATCGTTGTTATCTGCAAATAATGGGATGGAAGGTCTAAGGTTAATCAATATAATCGAACGTAATCCCGATATTATCTTACTAGATATGAATTTACCTGATATAGATGGGTATGAAGTATTAAAAAGAATACGGCAAAATGATAAAACAAAGAATATTCCTGTGGTAGCAATAAGTGCAAATGCCATGAAGGATGAAAGGAAATATGCATTAGAAAAAGGGTTTATTAAGTATTTAACCAAACCGATTGATGTTCAGGAACTTTTAGCTACATTGTATAGTATCCTAAAATACTAGTCTAATTAGTTATTAGGGGGAGTAGTAAGTGCGATTGTTAATAGCGGAAGACGACTTATCTTCCAGAAAACTTGTAAAGAAGTTAATCGAGAGGTTTACTGATTATAAAATTGTGGCCGAAGCCACTAATGGAGAAGAATTAATTAAAATGGTTATAAGAGAGAAACCAGATGTAGCATTAGTTGATATAGGTTTACCTTTTTTAAATGGGATGGAAGCTATTAAATCGTGTAAGGAAGTAATTCCAAATTTACATGTTATTTTTATTACTGGTAATGATGAATATGCAATTGAAGCATTTAATATTAATGCAGCAGATTATATCATGAAACCAATCGAATTTCCTAGATTACTTGAATCACTTGAAAGGGTGAAAAAGATTAATTCAGAAGATCTTAATACTAAGAAAGACCTTATGATTAAGTATAATAGCTGTTATATCTTTATCCCGATGAGCGAGATCATTTTTATTGAAAAAAACGATCGTAAATCTGTCATACACACTACTAAGGGGCAATACGAAACTTACGAGTCGTTATCTAATCTTGAAAACATATTAGACCAACGTTTTCTGACATCACATCGCTCAAATATAATTAACATGGACTTACTAGATAGAATAGAAGCAGTAGGGAATATGTATTTTGTTTACTTCAAAAACTATAAAGAAAAGGCTAAAATGACCAAAAGCAAATTTCATATTTTACAAAAATATAAAGCATCTATTTAAAACTCAGCAAAAATTGCTGAGTTTTTATATTTTTATAGAATATTTGATTGAGTAATCAAAAATGATGTATGAAAGTACTGTAAAGGTGTTTGAAGATGATAAATTTGTGGCTGAATATAATTAGACAATATTTTATTATCAAACTATTATTGTCTAGTGTCTAGTACATTAGTCTCACCATAGATTATAAAAAGTATTCGATTCTTACTTTACGACTAGGTCGAATCTATTGAAAACTACCACGGTAGTCAGGTTAAAGAATAGGCCAAGAAAAGATGACTCCCGTTTTATTTCGGTGGAGCCGTCTTTTATTTTCAAGATTGAAAGGGGGTTACAAAATGTTTAATAATTTTGTTCAGCATGAACTATTTTCACACAGTTTTCAACCCATCTTTGATATCCAAACATGGACAAGGATAGGGTTTGAAGGTCTTCTTAGAACGTCATATTTCGAAAATATTGACGATACTTTCAAACTAGCGAAAATAGAAAAACAGCTCTATGAATTAGATTCACGTTCTATCCGTAAAGCGGCATTGACCTACTATTCTGCAGGGTTTACCAAAAAGGACGGTTATTTATTTTTAAATGTATATCCATCTACCCTTACAAATAGAAACTTCCTACCATTTATTAGAAAAACAATCGCCGAGAATACCCATTTTAATACACAAGTTATCTTTGAAATAAGTGAAATGGAAGTAATTACTGATTTTTCAAGTTTAAAAAACAATATCAATCAATTAAGATCCGAGGGATTTTTATTTGCCATTGATGATGTTGGAAAAGGAAACTCTAATGTAAAACATATAATCGAGTTGGACCCAGACTTTATTAAATTGGATAAATATTTTTCCAATAACTTGTATAAGGATTTGAAAAAACAGGAATTTATTAAGAGTATTATCCATTACACTAATAATTATGAAATTAATTTAGTATTGGAAGGGATCGAAACCGAGGTGGATTTAGCAATGGCAAAGGCCATCGGGGTCAAATACGGCCAAGGTTTTGTATTAGGAAGACCAAAAAGCTTAACAGTGGTTTAGATTGAAAAATATTGAGCTATATATTATTTTATCAACCTTGATATAAACTTTTTTATTAATCTTATATACCCGTAATTAACGAAACTATTGTAAAAAACTAGAGAATAGTTAAATAATAAAAATTTTTCAACCTCTATTAAATAAAATGTAACTTTATTCTAATTAATTTCGCTTATAAATCTTTAGGGAAATAAAAGAATAGGAAATTTTATGAGTAATCGAGGATATTAGTATTGGGGTCTTATGTTTCTGAATTCTGTTGAATCTCCCGTAAAATAGACATACTTCGGTAAAGCAAGCGATTAATAAGTCATTTTTCATTGATATCTTCAAGGAGCTATTTCAGTATGATTAGAAATTTAAATTTCTAGGTTAGTAAATTAAGTTTTAATTCAAAAATGTTAAGGTTTTAACTATTAGGAGGAAATATATGGGAACAATTTATTTAGAGAAAGTGAAAGAATTAGAAATTAAGGTAAACGCCTATAAGGAGATTAGCGAACGCTGTGAAGCCTTTAGGGAGGCAATAACAATAAGTACTCTTATTAAAAACACCCAAACAGGGGCTATTTTAGCGGTAACAAACATGCCCAAAAATGAAATATTCTTCATTGCTGGAAACTTAGAAACCGGCGATGAAGAAAAATACTACTATTTAAACAAAGATTGGGAAATATTTGAGAATAATGATATACGAGGCCAACATAATATCCCTATTAAGATAGATTGATTTTAGAAAGTTGTATCGGACATAAATAAAGAAAAAGATAGGAACAGAATTTCCTTTTTGTTGAGTAGAAGGAAATCCTGAATCAATTATTAAAAAAGCTAAAGTAGAATATCGCCTATACCAATCTGATTAAGCTTCATAAACATTAGCTTTAATAATTATTTTTCTAGTGACTCTCAACTAAGGACGGAATGCTATTTGTTTATAATTATCCATCTATGATTCTGCATACATAAAACCATGTATTTTTTAATTTTAATTAAATCTATTCCTTCCTAATCTTAGGCAACAAACATACTGTTTTTTAAATTGTAGTTTCCTAAAAAATAGAAGATACGAGTCTGTTAAAAAGCGCGAGTAAGATTCTTAAAAAACGAGATTACCAAGTTAAATTTCATAATTTGGGCCAAAAATGGGAATCTCTTTTATCAATTTATTGAAACTGGAGCCTAACCATTTAAAGTTATAAAGGTACTTTCCTATGTTACTACCTAAATCAAATAGAAAACAAAAAATGACTTAATTGTTTTTACAATTTTTCGCTAGAACAAATACAAAGTAATTATTGAAGGAATTGAAACAAACAATGATCTTTGAAGTACCAGTAACTTTAGGTGCGGGTTTTGTCAAGGGTATTACCTTTCTAAATCTTAGCCTATTATATAAATCTTAAAATAGTAGGAGAGGTCGATATTGTTAAAAAAAGGAGAAAATTTTCAAAAACTTGTTGAAAAAAATCGAAAAAGGATTCTGGAGGATAAAAAGGAAATGGAGAGAATCGATTTGCTGGTGGAGGAAAGGCAATCAAAAAATACAACTAATGACAAAAGACAGAGTCCTGCAAAAGATTCATAATGAAGATACATCAATTTTGATACAAATATAGGTAAGAATGGAATTATTAAAAATCACAGGTTTATTAACTAGAAAAGAGATGGAAAGGTAATGAAGTTATTGAAAGTAACTGTTGGAAAAAAACTTTTCTTAGGGTTTGGTGTAGTTCTAGTGCTTTTATTGATTATGGCAACCGCCTCATTTGTAGGGATCTCTAAGACTAAAAATACTTATGAAGATTTGTTGAATGATCGTGTTCAAAAAATAAATAAAGTCCAAAACATGATTATTGTTTCTAAGAATATTCAATTATCGAATCGTGGGTATTTGTTATATAAAGATGACCAATCTGTAAATATGTTTGATAAATCAGTTTTGGAATATCAGAAACTAAGTAAGGAATTAGAATCCGAGTTACATCGTACTGAGGATAAAAAGTTAATAAATGAAATGAACCAATATGTGGACCAATATATAGCGTTGGCTATAAAAACGATGGATCTTAAAAAGAAAAATGATGATCGTTATTTAGAAATTGCCTCAACTGAGGGACCACCGATATTAGCAAACTTTGAGAAAAAAACAGATGAAATGATAGATCTCCAAACCAAAACACTTAATGACACCAGATTTGACGCTCTTAAAACGGTAAAAGACACTCAACATGTAATGTTAATCATTGGTATTTTGGCTGTTTTGGTTGGATTAGGAATTGCTTATTTTATAACTAGGTCAATTTCTAAACCTGTTAGAAGTATGGCGATAGTTGCCGGGAAGTTTGCTGAAGGAGACTTAACCCAAGAAAAAATACATGTAAAAACAAATGATGAAATTGGAGATTTAGCGCATGCCTTTAACGATATGGCATCAAACCTCAGAAGTGTTATTCATCAAATTAGCCAAGATGCAGAACAAGTGGCAGCAGCATCCGAGGAGTTACATGCAACATCAGCTCAAGCAACAGAAGCAACGAATCAAATTGCATCTTCCATTCAAGAGGTAGCAAGTGGTTCTGAAACCCAAGTGACTAGCTCGCAAGAAAGTGCTCAAGCTATGGAGGAAATCTCGATAGGAATTCAACGAATTGCGGAATCTTCTTCCACTGTAAAAGACTCCACCCAGGAAGCTAGTACCTTGTCTGAACAAGGAAATGAATTTATTCAAAAAGCGATTCAGCAAATGAACACCATTGAAACTGGTGCACAAAACACTTCAGTTGCGCTTAAACAATTAAATGATCGCTCCAAAGAGATTGGTCAAATTATAGAGGTAATTACAGGTATTGCTGACCAAACCAATCTACTTGCATTAAATGCAGCAATTGAAGCCGCACGAGCTGGTGAACATGGTAGAGGATTTGCTGTTGTCGCAGATGAAGTACGAAAATTGGCGGAACAATCCAAAACTTCAGCAGATCAAATTGTCCACATCGTTCAAGAAATTCAAAGGGATACACAAGTGGTGAACGATGATATGGAAAAAAGTACACAAGAAGTTGTTGTAGGTAAAGAAGTGATTCACCAAACAGGAGAAGCTTTTGGGCAAATTATAAATGCGATTGAACTTGTAAATGTACAAATTCAAGAGGTGTCAGCTACATCTGAACAGATTTCAGCAAATACTCAGCAAGTAGCAGCATCTGTTGAGCAGTTAGCACATATAGCGGAATCGGCTTCAAGGGAGTCACAAAGTGTTGCGGCTTCTTCACAAGAACAATTGGCATCTATTGAAGAAATTACGGCATCATCAGAATCATTAAGCCAATTAGCTCAGGAGTTACAGGGAATTGTCTCTAAATTTAAAATTTAATCCTAATTTTCTACCAGTAGAGTGGTAGCACAATCTATCACTCTACTTTTTTATTTTATAACTAAGGTATTCAATGAAAGGGATGTTGGAAGTTGGCAGTAGACGTTAAACAAAGAAATAAAACGGTTTTGGAATTATTAAACGGAACGCTTGGGGCAATAAAAACCGTTGTTCCTTTCGATTATGGGCTAGGTAAACCATTTTTATTAGAACAATCATTGCAAATATCATTTGGTGTCCTTATTGGATTTACAGGCGACGTAAAAGGAAAATTTGTTCTTAAAGGGAATGATTCTCTCTTTGGGTCTATCGGTGAAACCATGTATGGTATGGCTTTAGAAGGTGAAATGCTATCATCGTTTGCGGGTGAATTAGGGAATATGATTGCTGGGGGAATGGCAACAAACCTCGCAGAGGATGGTGTACTTACTGATATTACCTCTCCTACAATTATGAAAGGTGATACAGCTTTGTTAGGATTTGAAAAGGCAATTGGAGTAACCCTTTCCTATCCTGATATGGGTGATATGGCCATTTATTTAGTACTAGACAACTAGAAAAAGGGTGAGATTCATGGATACGGGTGAATACTTAGAATTGTTCCTTGATGAAAGTCGGGAACATTTACAATCAGTGAATGACAATCTTCTTTTATTAGAAAAAGATCCACATGAACGTAAGATTATTAATGAAATTTTCCGTTCCGCTCATACATTAAAAGGTATGTCTGCAACAATGGGATTTCAAGACATAGCGTCTTTAACCCATCAGATGGAAAATGTACTGGATAAATTACGAAACGAAAGTTTTGATGTGAAAATAGAGGTTATCGATACACTATTTGAAGCTTTGAACGCATTAGAAGAAATGGTGAACGAGATAAGTGAAGGAAGAGAAGGAAAAAAAGATGTAACCGAACTAATTTCAAGATTAGAAATAATGGAAAAGGGGGATTGTGATTCTTTAGACTACACAAAAAGAAAAAAGGAGTTACAACCTTACTCAAAGATAGTCCTAGATCAGTATCAATTATCTGTTGTATCTCAATCTAAAGAACAAGGTTACTACGCCTATGGAATTACAGTTCACCTATCTGAAAGCTGTTTGTTAAAAGCTGCACGGATTTTTATGGTATTTGATATTCTCGGTCAAATGGGTGAAGTCATTAAGTCAGTTCCTACCGTAGAGGAATTAGAAGATGAGGAATTTGAACAAACGTTTTCAGTCATTTTCTTGTCAAAAGAATCAAAAAACAATATTCAAAACAGTCTCCTGAAGGTTTCTGAAATTGAAAAAGTGGAAATATCCCTAGTTGATACAAAAAATACGAAAGAAACTATGATGCAGCATGCTGTTGAAGTTGAAGAACCCATTACAAAAAAAGAGGATAGAAAATCAAAACTGTCTTCTAAAACCATTCGTGTCAACATCGAGCGTATTGACCGTTTGATGAATTTGTTTGAAGAGCTTGTCATTGAAAGGGGGCTAATTGAAGACCTTTCAGTCAAGGTAAAAAATGATGAATTGGATAATGCAGTCAAGCATTTATCAAGAATCTCGCAGGATATGCAACAAATGATGTTAGCGATGAGAATGGTACCTGTTGAGCAAGTATTTAATCGTTTTCCACGTATGGTGAGAGAATTATCAAAAGACCTACATAAAAATATCTTTTTGGAGATTAGTGGGGCAGATACAGAATTAGATCGTACTGTGGTGGATGAAATCGGTGATCCTCTTGTTCACCTTCTTCGTAATTCCATTGACCATGGAATAGAACTACCAGAACGAAGAACAGAAATTGGCAAGAAACCAGAAGGGCAACTTCTATTAAAAGCCTATCACGCAGGGAATCATGTTTTTATTGAAATTGAAGATGATGGTAATGATACTATGTCAAGAAAATAGACACAGATTTTTCTACCGCGCTTTCGCTTGGTAGCCTTCATAAAAAAGTTTAA
>NZ_JBPFDQ010000079.1:0-25131 GCF_059415045.1 Ferdinandcohnia sp. SAFN-114
TCAAAGCCTGTGAAATTTTACTCATGGTAAAATTCCACAGGCTTTTTCATTTCAGAGGAGGGTTTTGTCCCAGCCTCTTTAATATACTACTTAAGTCAATTAGTCATCTTAAAGGGAAGTATTTTCGTTTAGATCTGTCTTTTTCTTTCTTCTTCTGTTCATGAATATTGGATAAGTAAGTGATAAAAGTGTCAAGATTAATAGTGTAATCGAAATAGGTGAACTAACAAAGATATCTAAATTACCATGACCAGCTACAATGCTTTTTCTGAAGTTTTGTTCCATATCTGTACCAACAATTAATGCTAAAATCATTGGAGCAATCGGGAAGTCGTAGAGTTTCAAGAATAAACCGATAACACCGAAAATAATTAAGATATAGAAGTCTAATATTGTGTAGTTCATTGTATATGCACCGATAAATGCAAGGACTAAAATAATTGGATATAAGACCTTTGCCGGAACATCTAAGATTTTTACAAAAATACCAACCATTAATACGTTAATTAAGAATAAGAAAATATTACCCAAGAATAGACTATCGATTAAACTCCATACCATATTTGGGTCACTTTCGAATAGAAGTGGACCCGGTTTTACACCAAGCATGACAAGAGCTCCTAGCATTACTGCTGTTGTTCCAGAACCAGGGATACCCATGGTTAACAGTGGAACGAAAGCACCAACCGCTGCTGAGTTATTAGCTGTTTCGGGTGCAGCTAATCCTTCAATTGCTCCTTTACCGAACTCTTCAGGACGCTTGGAAAGTTGTTTTTCCGTACTGTATGCCATTAATGAAGCAATAGCGCCACCTGCACCTGGTAGAATACCAACTATGAAGCCTAGTGGCGAACTACGGAACATTGGCCACTTTGAACGTTTCCAGTCATCCTTTGTAATCCAAACTCGTCCAAGTTTATTTTTCTTACCAACTGGTCTATCAATTGTTAAGTAGTTATATAGAATTTCTCCAACTGCATAAATTCCAATGATAATAACTAAGAAGTTAATGCCATCACTTAAATGAACATTGCCAAATGTGAAACGATGTACCCCAGTTTGAAGGTCGATACCAACTGTAGCTAGAACTAAACCAATCCCCATCGAAATAAACCCTTTTGTCATATTTCCAATGGATAAGGAAACGACAGCTGATAAAGTGAAAAGCATAAGTAAAAAGTACTCCGCTGGACCAAACTGTAGAGCGAAATTAGAGAGTGGCTTTGCTAAAAACATAAAGCCAATAACTGCGACAAAACCACCAATGAGTGAACCAATTGCTGTAATCGCAATCGCGGGGCCAGCACGACCTGCTTTTGCCATTTGGTAACCATCAAATGTAGCAGCAACAGCTGATCCGTCACCAGGAGTGTTAATCAAAATTGAACTTAATGATCCACCATACATGGCACCATAGTAGATCGTTGCCATTAGTATTAATGCGCTTGTTGGATCCATTCCGAATGTAACCGGGATTAATACTGCAATTGCTGTTGCCGGTCCTAAACCTGGAAGCATCCCAACAATGGTTCCTAAAAATCCTCCAAATACGACGAATAGTATATTTTCCGGTCTAAGTACTGTTGCAAATCCTTCAAGAATTCCTTGGATATCCATGTTATCCCCCCTAATCTATGGTAAGCTGACATCTAAAAGTTGAGAAAAGGCGTACCATGATCCCAAACTAAATAAAACAGCTACACTAATATTGACCTTCCATTTTTCTTTACCATTAACGATGAATAAAACAGCTGCCATGAACAGAATTGTTGAAATTAAGAACCCTACTCTTTCAAAAATGAGTGTGTAAATTAATGATAATACTAATGTAGATATAATTAGAAAGGGAACTCTGCCTTTAAACAAAAGTTTGATTTCATCATTTTTGGGATAGTGGTTTTTAAGTTCTTTTATGAGATAAATAACACTCACAATAAATAGAAAAATACCAACCATCATTGGAAAATAGAGTGGACCATTTGGGTCTCCCAATTTGGCTTTAGGTAGATTAATAGCTGAAATTAAATAGAAAATGCTAATTAGAATTGAAATAATCGGTAGAATTAATCTAGTTGCCCCCATTTTTATTACCTTCCTTTCTCTAAATCTTTTTTATTATTGATTCATTCTCTTGCCCTTTTAAACACCCTTCATAGTAGAGCAAATTCTTAGTTGTTCTAATATTACTCATAAAACTATTTTAAAAGTTCAGACACAAATTTGTAACCGTTTTCAAAATAAGTAATATAAAATACGATAAAATCTTTTTGTTCATTTTGTTCATGAAAAAGCATCTTGAAAGAGATTCAAGATGCTTGACCGTTGTGATTATTTTTGTTTTGAATATTTGCGTTCTGGTCTACCGACAATACCATATTCAAGTTCGGCCATTACTTCATTAGTTGATGCAAGGTATTCTAAGTAGCGCCTAGCGGTTGTTCTGGATGCTCCCATCCGTTCACCCATTTCTTCAGCAGTAATTCCTGTATCCATCCGATTGATAATATCTCGTACTTTTTCAAGAGAAAGGGGGTCAATCCCTTTTGGATAATGTACTTTCTTTTCAACAGGCTGTATTTGTTTGCTCCCGAAATAGTGGTCTACAATAGTCTGATCGACTTCATTCCTGCTGTTTAGCAGTTCTTTCTTTTCAATATATTTTTCTATCGTTTCCGTAAACTTTTCAAAAGTTACGGGTTTTATGAGGTAATGAAAAACTCCGCCACGGAGCGATTCTTCTAAATGTTTCTTTTCCGTCGCTGCAGTTATCATAATGATGTCTACATCAGGATATAGATTTCGAATGATCGGTAAAATTTCAGTACCCATTTTATCAGGCATATAGACATCCAATAAAAGCAAGTCTATATTTTGATGTTTTTTTAACAAATCAAGGGTTTCTTTTGCGTTTGAGGATTTACCGATTAGGTTCACATCTTCAATTCTTTGTAAGAATTGTTCATGAATCGATGCAACCCTAAAGTCATCCTCAGCAATAAGTACATTTATCATCAGTCTTCCTCCTTATTAATCTGACTTTTTATCGGTAGAAAAACAGTAAAAATTGCGCCGCCATTCTTTCCATTTGATATTTCGATAGAACCATTTAACTTATCAACTATTGTCTTAACATTCCACAGTCCAAAGCCCCTATTTTCTTCACCTTTAGAGGATACTCCTTTATCAAAGAGAAGGGACATTTTTTCAGTTGGAATCCCGTTGCCATTATCACTCACTTCGAAGACAATATCGTTTCCGATGTCGGTTACGAAAAATGTTACTTCACCTTCGTCTTGCATAACTTCGTCAATTGCATTGTCAATCAGATTTCCAATAATGATAATGCAATCCGTAATTGAAATATGGCTCGGTAATTTAGACAAATAGCTATTTTCATCAATTATCAAACTAACCTTCTTTTCCGATGCCTTTCCTATTTTTCCAAGTATAATAGCCTGGAGTTTAGGATCTTTTATTTGATTAAACAATATATCGTTTTGAAAGTTTAGTTGATTTGTTTCTTCCTGAATCATGGAAATGGCTTGTTCATATTGCTTTAACTGAAGTAATCCAGATAAAACATATAATTTATTTGTGAATTCATGAGTCTGTGCCCTTAAATCCTCGGAGTAGTTTTTAATCTCGGTTAAGGTATCGACCATTTTCTTAATTTCTGTTTTATCTCTAAAGCTGGAAACGACTCCAACTGTTTTACCATTCTCAATAATAGGCATGCGATTCACAATTAACACTCGATTGTTGATGACCATTTCATCATCAGTCTCAACCATATTTGTATCTAATACCCGGAGCATCCTTGTGTTTGGCAGAATCTCAGCAATTGGTTTATTAATACTGTCACTTGAAATTCCAAGCATTTGTTTTGCAGATTTATTAAGTAATGTAATCTGTCCCTTATTATCAATTGCAAGAATTCCTTCTTTTACCGATTTTAAAATTGCATTCCTTTCTCGATATAAGGAAGCAATTTCATGTGGTTCAAGTCCCATTATGTCATTGCGGATACTCCTTGCTAATAGAACTCCGCCAAATAAGCCAACGATTAAAACAATAATCGCAATAAATAAGGTTTTCAGTAACTTCTGATTAATATTTTGTTTTATCTCATTTTTTAAATAACCAACACTTACAACACCAATGATTTGTTGTCCAGATTCTTCTGAAATAATCGGTGCCTTTCCCCACAAAATATTCCCTAGTTGATTATTTGTTTCTACTGTGTAAAAGCTGCCAAAAACAATCGCTTTAAAGTTTTCGTCATCAAAAGCAGTATGGTCGATACTAACTTCGGGATAAGAGAAATTTAGCCCATCTTTATATTCGATAAAAATATAGTTAGCCCCAACTTGGTTGCTAATTTGCTGTGTAATTGCTTCCATCGAACCAGATTGTAAGTCTTCATGAGAACCATCTTTCAATGCCGGTATTAATGAAAGTGTACGTGATGCCTGTAAAGAAAGCTTTTGCATGTCCTCATTGGTCTCTCTTGCTTCATAATAAATAAACATTCCTGTTAAGACTGATATCACAAACACAATTAAAGAAAGTATTAATGTGATAATTTTAGTTTGTAAAGTAATGTTAAAGAGCTTTAACATGTGTCTCTCTCCGATGTTATTAATATAGGAAGAATATGTAGAATCTACTAATATTATATCGAAAAATAGTGTAGATTCATAACATTAAATTTATTGGAACTTTTGTAAATTACTAATTTATTAAAAATAAAAGAAGCCCTTATTCGGTAAGAGCTTCTTTTATGGTCGATTATATTAAAAACATCGCTACAATTGTTGTTACCACCAGTCCAATTGTTACCGGAAGTAAGTTCTTCCTTGCAAGTTCAAATGGGTCGACGCCACATATTGCAGCAGCTGGGATAAGTGCCCATGGAACGAGGGTTCCGCCACCTACCCAAATTGCTGCGATTTGCCCAAGTGCTGTTAATGTCGCAGCACCAGCCCCAAGAGCGGATGAAAACAAAGCGGCAAGTGATCCAGCTAATGAAATTCCTGAAAATCCTGAACCATCCAACCCTGTAATTGCACCAACAATGGTTAAGGTAACCGCGCTGACTGGGGCATTTAATGGTACAACTGATGCAAGACTAACCCCAAGGTCATTCACTATTCCCTGTGAATGCTCTGGCAAGAAGTCGCCAATGATTTTTACAAATCCAGAGTCCCCGAGATAGAAAAAGGCGGCGATTGGGATGACTGGACCAAATACTTTGAATCCGAATTGAAAGCCTTCAATTAAATAGGTTGTTGTTTTTTCTAACCCAGCATTTTTATGAGCAACAAGTGAGATTAGTAGAAGAATAAAGATTGAGGTCCCACCAACAAGTGCTGTTGCGTCTCCACCGGAAAGATTTAAGACAGACATGGCAACAACATCTAGGGCGAAAAGGATAGGGATTAATATGGCAAAGAAACGTTTTGCGGATGTTGAAAGTAAGCTTTTTAAACGTTCTTCTTCTTTCTCTGATAGATCCTTAGTCAACGGATTTGAATAGTCAGTTTTACCACCTACAGAAAGAGTTCCTTTACGCATATCGCGTCGTAGTAAAAAGTAGGCTACAACTGTCGTCACAATCCCCATCACAAAAACTAAAGGGATACTTGCTTTCACAACTTCCATCACCTCAAGACCTGCAGCGTCTGCTGTAAGTTTTGGGGCGGCTTGAATGATAAAATCACTTGACAAGGCAATACCGTGACCGAACAAGTTCATTGCCATTGCCACACCCAAAGCAGGCAAACCTACTCTCATTGCTACCGGTAAAAGTACCGCACCGATAAGGGCTACAGCAGGGGATGGCCAGAAAAACCATGATATCACCATCATGACAATACCAATTGTCCAATAAGCAAGAGCAGGGGAACGGATAAGTTTTGCAAAAGGAGCAATCATGATGTCATTGATTCCAGTTACTGTTAATGCCTTACTCATCGAAACAATAATTGAAATGACAAGAATGGTTGAGAGTAACTCGGTTATTGCATAAATAAAGCTATTAAAGACACCACTCACGGAAGCACTTATTGATCCAGTAGCTGTAATGGCAAGTAGAAAGATACCGAGTATACAAATAAGTGATGTGTCCCTCCTCATCACCATAAAACCAATGATTAAGAGGATAAACGAAACATATATCCAATGCAGGGCTGTTAATTCCACTAACATTGTGAAACCCCCATTCCTAATTCCAAATTCAACCAGAGGTAACTACACGTTTACCTATGTTTGTATTACAGAATATGTCACTGGGGATTAGGTGTGAGAAGTGCACACAAATTTTAATCATCTGATATAGAGTGATAAGTTTTTGTATAAACAGGTCCAGAAAAGATTGTTTGGTTTAGGCCCGCTTTCGTTTTTTGAATGAATTGGTCAAGTTGTTCAAAGCTATTGGAGTGGGTCCAATCTAAATAAAATGATTCCTTTTCCCAAAAGCTTACCACTACAAAAGTATCACTTTTTATTGGCTTTAGTGCGCGAAAGGCAATAAATCCTCGAGAGTTTTGAAACACAGAACTCATTTGGGTGATGTTGTATTCAAATAACGGTTTGCCTTCCTCTGTTACAGGGATATATGTGAATGCAGAAAATTTTGCACTCTCAATTTCTCCTATGGCAGTGAGGACTTCATATTTACGTGGTGCTGCAAAAACAGACTTCTTTGTTGTCTCATGAAGCAGAATCGCTGTTTCATTATTATAAAACGCAGTCATGTTTTCATTTCTGTGCTTTTCCTGGAGTTTTATCAAAAAATCTATTGTACCGAACGCCATATAAAAGTTCATGTAACTCCTCCTTTATTAATGTCTAGCTTCATGCACAATCGGCTCTCTGGTCTAAGTCTATCGCTCTGAAGGTAAAGAGCACCTTCTGTCACCGCTCGTCTTATGCTTGTCACCTAATGCAACGTGTCTTGCGCTTTTCTTTTAGGGCATACATAGTGAGAAACTTTTACAGTTATACTAAAAGATAACATAACCAACTCAGATTGAATTAATTATATCTAGCTGCAGCACCTAGCCCCATGAAGTTACAAGCTAATCCATCAAGAAGGATAAAATGTATCCTTCTATCCGGCTTTTCTTATGCTTGTCGGGGTTGACTGAGTCGCTTCCGCTTCTAATTATTCCAAGGAGGTCACAGTATGAAAAGAAAATTATTCCTCTCATTGTTTGTTATTATAGGTTCGTTTGTCCTTGGATTGTGTGGGTATTTGCTTATCTTATATGCAGGTGACTATGTCATTGATGACAAAAAACTTGTTATGAACTCAGCAACAAAACTTGTTGATGAAGATGGACAGTTTATTACAAAATTATATTATGAGAATCGGGATATTGTACGGATTAAGGAAATTCCGGAATATGTACAGCAGGCATTTGTTGCAGTAGAAGATACACGGTTTTATCAACATCATGGTATTGATCTTCAAGCAATTGCTAGAGCAATATATAAAGATATTATTGCCGGTGGAAAGGTAGAAGGTGGAAGTACCATTACGCAGCAGCTCGCCAAGAATGTTTTCCTTACGAATGAAAAAACATTCTTGCGAAAAACGAAAGAATTGATAATAGCTATTAATTTAGAAGAAGAGTACAGCAAACAAGAGCTTTTAGAAATGTATTTAAATCAAATTTATTTTGGTCACGGTGCATACGGAATTCAATCTGCATCAAAATTTTATTTTAACAAAAATGTAAGTGAATTATCGGTTGAAGAAGGTGCACTACTTGCAGCCATACCGAAAGCACCATCAACTTATTCACCAATCCTAAATCCTGAAAAAAGTAAACAAAGACGGGACTTGGTCATTAATTTAATGGAGAAGAGAGGTTTTTTACAGCCAGAGGAAGCTGTTAGAGTTCAGGGAAAGACTCTTTCTCTAAATGTCCATGAAGTAGAGAGGGATCCCGCATTATTAACCTATATCGATATGGTATTTGATGAAGCGAAGACTCGCTATCAATTATCAAATGAGGAATTGCTTAGAGGTGGCTATACAATTACTGTTCCTCTTCACCTGGAGATTCAAAAAACAGCTTTCGAGCTATTTAAGGATCAAAAGAATTTTCCGGGTGTTGATGAAAATGTAGAAGGTGCATTTGTACTGTTAGATAATGATACAGGTGGTGTTTTAGCTAGCATTGGCGGTAGACGCTATGTAAGTCGAGGCATTAATCGCGTTGTAATTAAACGACAGCCAGGATCAACGATTAAACCATTGGCAGTTTACGGCCCGGCATTGGAAGAAGATGAATTTGAACCCTATTCCATGTTAGTTGATAAAAAATTATCCTATGGTGAATATGAACCAAGCAATTATTCAGGTATTTATAAAGGTGAAATATCTATGTATGATGCTTTAGTCGAGTCATCAAATGCTCCAGCGGTTTGGATGCTTGATAGAGTTGGTATTGATACAGCTAAAAAATATTTAACAAAAGCAGGTATCACAATTCCAGATCAAGGCTTATCAATCGCTTTAGGTGGACTTAAAGAAGGCATTTCTCCTATTGCAATGGCAAAAGCCTATCGCGCATTTGCCCGTGGAGGAAAAGTGATTGAACCACATGTCATTAGCAAAATAGTAAACCGTGAAGGAAAAGTGATTGGAGAGGCATCGACACATGAGACGGAAGCTTTTTCAAAACAAACGGCTTGGTATATGACAAGAATGCTTGAAGGCGTTGTGGATAATGGTACTGCAATGGTGGGAACTTATCAGGGTGCACTTGCAGGGAAAACTGGGACAACCAATTTACCTGGTGTAGAGAATGGAATCAAGGATGCTTGGTTTGTCGGATTCACACCATCAGTAGTAGGGGCAATTTGGATGGGTTATGATTCTACAGATGCCACGCATTATTTAAAAGGTGGAAGTGGCTCACCGACGAGACTCTTTAAAAAAATACTTGATCAATCTGAACTAAAGAAAGTAACTGCCTTTTCTGCTCCAAAGGACGTAGAGGAACTTGAGCCACCAATACGGCTCACAGAAATTGATGATGTTAAAGCTGACTTGACCTTTAAACCTCTTGGATTATTTACGGTTTCCCTAAAATGGAAACCGTCAGAAGATGAACGTGTTGAATATCGAATTTATGAGGAGAACACAAAGTCTGTTAAATATGTCGGTTCTGTTAGAGGGAGTGGGGACTTTGAGATTGAAAATGTAAATATATTTTCGATACCATCTTATTTTGTAGTACCTTTTAACTCCCAGACGAAAGAGGAGGGAACAAAATCTCAAGCTGTTAAGCCTACCTTTTTCTCTAGTAAATAAAACATGTTTAAGGGTGGTGTTCATTTCACCACCCTTTAGCCGTTAATGTTCGTCAAATTTTTGACATTTGCCCCGGTTTTGTATACAAGGATAGTAGAAACAATTATAGTGATAAAGTGAGGATATGTTCTATTTAATATATAATACTTACCTATGCTATTATAGAGACTATTGTTTGAAGATATTGAAAGGAAGGTAAATACATATGCAAAAGGGTTTTAATGATACATTGTTAAGAGCGGCTAGGGGTGAAAAAACTGAACATGTGCCTGTTTGGTATATGCGCCAAGCGGGAAGATCCCAGCCGGAGTACCGAAAAATTAAAGAAAAATACGGACTGTTTGAAATTACACATCAGCCTGAGTTATGTGCATATGTGACAAGACTTCCAGTTGAGCAATATGATGTGGACGCAGCAATTCTATATAAAGACATTATGTCTCCACTCCCAGCTCTCGGGATAGATGTTGAAATCAAAGCAGGAGTTGGACCTGTTATCAGTAACCCAATCCGTTCAGTTAAGGACGTTGAAAAGCTTGGTGAAATTCATCCTGAAGCAGATGTTCCATATGTTCTTGATACAATTAAACTATTAACGACTGAACAGCTCTCCGTTCCATTGATTGGGTTTGCAGGAGCGCCATTTACATTAGCAAGCTATATGATTGAAGGTGGACCTTCAAAAAACTATAATAAAACGAAGGCTTTCATGTATGCCCAACCTGAAGCATGGTTTGCCTTAATGGATAAACTAGCTGAAATGACGATTACCTATGTGAAGTCACAAATAGCTGCAGGTGCAAAAGCTGTACAAATTTTTGACTCTTGGGTAGGTGCATTAAATGTGGCAGACTACCGTCATTTCATTAAACCAGTCATGCATCGTATCTTTTCTGCACTTCGTGAAGAGAATGTACCACTTATCATGTTCGGAGTTGGAGCAAGCCATTTAGCATTAGAATGGCATGATTTACCACTAGATGTTGTTGGACTCGATTGGCGCTTGCCAATCATGAATGCAAGAGAACTTGGAATTACAAAAGCAGTTCAAGGAAATCTTGATCCAGCCATTTTACTGGCTCCTTGGGAAGTCATCGAAGAAAAAGCAAAAGAAATTCTAGACCAGGGAATGCAACAACCGGGTTATATTTTCAACCTTGGACATGGCGTTTTCCCAGATGTTAAACCAGAGACACTAAAGCGTCTAACTACATTTATCCATGAATATTCGAAAGAAAAACTAATCTAGCTTCTGAGGTGTTTTAAATGACAAGAAAGAAAATGGGACTACTCGTAATGGCATACGGTACTCCATATAAAGAAGAAGATATTGAACGTTATTATACGCATATACGTCATGGACGTAAGCCTTCACCAGAAAGCTTAGAGGACCTACGTAGTCGTTATGAAGCAATTGGCGGAATCTCACCACTTGCTAAAATCACAACAGAACAAGGTGAAAGACTTGAAGAGCATTTAAATCAAATACAAGATGAAATTGAGTTTAAATTTTATCAAGGTTTAAAGCATATCGAGCCATTCATTGAAGATGCAGTAGCTCAGATGAATGAGGATGGAATTGAGGAAGCTGTGAGTCTAGTTCTCGCACCTCATTTTTCAACTTTTAGTGTAAAAGCTTATAATGGACGTGCGAAAGAAGAGGCAGAAAAGCTTGGGGGCCCAACAATTACGTCTGTAGAAAGTTGGTATAAAGAGCCTAAGTTCATTGAATACTGGGCAAAACAGGTGAAGCAAGTCTTTGCTTCAATGCCAGAAGAAGAACGTGAGAATGCAGTATTAATCGTTTCAGCACATAGTCTTCCTGAAAAAATCATTGCTGCTGGTGATCCTTATCCTAGTCAGTTACAAGAAACTGCTGATTTAATTGCTGAAGCAGCAGGTATCAAGAATTATGAGATAGGCTGGCAAAGTGCAGGAAATACACCTGAACCATGGTTGGGGCCGGATGTTCAAGACCTAACTAGAGACCTTTACAATGAAAAAGGCTACAAAGCTTTTGTCTATATTCCAGTTGGATTTGTAGCAGATCACTTAGAGGTTCTCTATGACAATGATTACGAATGTAAAGTTGTTACAAAAGAACTAGGTGTCAGTTATTACCGTCCTGAAATGCCAAACTCAAAGCCAGAATTTATCGATTGTTTGGCAACAGTTGTATTAAAAGAACTTAAAAAATAAATTGTCACTGAATTTTTACATTTAAATGAGTGTTCAAAAGGAGGATGAAAAGGACCGCGTCGACAAAAACGCCACTTCCTGTGGCATTGTCGACACAAGCACGTCCTGTGCGTTGAAAGTTCGAGGCGGTGCAGCTTTGAGTAGCGGTACGTATGCAATTAATACGTCAGCATAAGCAATTGCTTCAGTGAATCCCCTTCGCAAGCCGGAAAGGGTGTTTTTCCTTTCCAAGGAACGGAAAAGCAAGCCAACGAGCTTCCACACGATGTGGTGCTTCGACTTTCGACACAGGACGTGTCGGCACTTAGTCGAAGCTCCGATATCGATGTGTCATTTTCATCCGATTTTTTGACATCCTATTGAAAGAAGGCGATGTTAAGTGAGTAATCAAAAGGTAGTTGTAATAGGTGGCGGGATTACTGGTTTAACAGCAGCTTATTATCTCCAAAAAGAGGCAAGAGAGAAGGGCTTAGACATAAACTGTACCCTTTTAGAAGCAAGCCATCGACTTGGTGGAAAAGTACAAACCGTGGAACGTGATGGTTTTGTCATTGAAAGAGGTCCAGATTCTTTTTTAGCTAGGAAAAAGAGTGCCTCCCGGCTTGTCAATGAGGTTGGTCTAGGGGATAAATTGGTTAACAATACTGCTGGTAAATCATATGTTCTTGTGAACGGAAAGCTTCATCCAATGCCAGGTGGTTCCATCATGGGAATACCAACTCAAATTGGACCATTCATCACTACAGGTTTGTTTACCCCGTTTGGTAAACTTCGTGCTGCAATGGATTTTGTGTTACCTCGTACACCTGGAGAAGGCGATCAATCACTTGGTCAATTTTTTAGAAGAAGACTTGGTGATGAGGTCGTTGAAAACCTTATTGAGCCATTGCTATCAGGGATATATGCTGGAGATATTGACCAACTAAGCTTAATGTCGACTTTCCCTCAATTCTATCAAGTTGAGCAAAAATACCGTAGCTTAATCTTAGGAATGAAGCAAACAACACCACCAAAACCAAAGCCAAGTGGGGAAACAAATTCGGCTCCAAAGGGACAGTTCTTAACTGTAACTTCTGGATTACAGTCATTTATTGATGCAATTGAAGCAAAACTTGAGCCTGGTACCGTTTTTAAGGGGATTAAGGTTGAAGGTATTGAAAAACAAAGTAGCCATTACGTTATTAAACTGAACAATGGGAAAGAGATAACCGCGGATAGTGTAGTTGTTGCTACACCACATCATGTAACACAATCCATTTTTAATCAATACTCATTTTTTGATTCCTTTAAGGAAATGCCATCTACATCAGTAGCTACTGTAGCAATGGCTTTCCCTGAAGAAGCTATAAAAAAAGATATTGATGGAACGGGCTTTGTTGTATCACGGAATAATGATTATATTATTACGGCAGTTACTTGGACCCATAAAAAATGGCCGCATACGACCCCAGAAGGTAAAGTACTCCTTCGTTGCTATGTTGGTAAAGCGGGAGACGAAGCAATCGTTGATCAATCAGATGAAGAGATTGTCAAAGTAGTTCTTGATGATTTAAACAAAACAATGAATATTACAGACCAACCTGAATTTTCTATTGTAACAAGATGGAAAGATGCAATGCCGCAATATACAGTAGGGCATAAGGACAGGATTGAATCAGTTAAGAAAAATGTCGCTGATCAACTACCTGGTGTCTTTTTAGCGGGAAGCTCTTATGAGGGTCTAGGACTGCCTGACTGTATTGACCAAGGAGAAGAGGCGGTTATCAAGGTAATGGAATATTTAAAAGAAACTACACCAGTTTTAGTGTAAAAGAAAAGGAAGGCCTCGGCCTTCCTTTTGTTATTTAATCTCGTTACAGTGGTCGCATTTGTTGCCGTAGCACTCATGCTGCTCTTCGATATCATGGCCACACTCTACACATTTTTTTGGTGGTAAGTTTTTAAAAAACTCTGTACTATTTACTAACATTTACAACCCCTCCGTTTCTTTGTTATTTATAGTGTACTATAACAGTTTTTAATGTGTCAATAACTGTTTTGTAACAATTTATTTAAAAAGTGAAATTTTTTTTTGTATCGATTATAGTGGTAGTGGGTAGGGTAAACCATTGAAGAGTAGATATTTTAAGGGAGAGAAAGGTGATCCTATGAAGGTAACTGTAGTTGGATTTTGGGGTGGATTTCCAGCAGTGAATGAAGCTACATCTGGTTATTTATTTGAGCAGGACGGTTTTCGGTTACTTGTTGATTGTGGAAGTGGTGTACTAGCACAGCTTCAAAACTATTTAACAATTAATGAGCTTGATGCGATAATATTATCTCATTACCATCATGACCATGTAGCAGATATTGGTCCGATGCAGTATGCAAGACTTGTAACAAGTGCAATACATAATCAACATAAAGAACTGCCGATATATGGCCACAGTGCTGATAAAGAAGGCTTCGCAAAATTGGAACATAAAGGACATACAATAGCAATTGAATATAACCCTGATGAAACCATTCAAATCGGCCCATTTTCAATTTCATTTATGAAGACTAAGCATCCAGTTGTATGCTATGCAATGAGAATTACAGCAGGTGGACAGACTGTTGTATTTTCAGCTGACTCTAGTTATTTAGAAGAGTTTATTCCGTTTACTCAAGATGCAGACCTATTTATTTGTGAATGTAATCTGTATGCGGATCAAGATGGTTCCAATATGGGCCATATGAATAGTACAGAAGTAGGTAAGATTGCAAAAGCGGCTAATGTAAGAGAACTTTGGCTAACGCACCTGCCTCATTACGGTAAACATGAAGACCTTGTCAATCAAGCTTCATCACAATTTAATGGTCTTATCAAATTAGCAAAATCAGGACTAACTTGGGAGTGAAAAACGATGTTATTTATCGATAATAAAGGAATACATGATCCACAAATTAACTTAGCCATTGAGGAGTATGCACTTAAAAATTTAGACATAAATGAGACTTACTTATTATTTTATATAAATGCCCCGTCAATTATCATTGGAAAAAATCAGAACACAATTGAGGAAATCAATACGCAGTATGTAGAAGACAATGGTATTAAAGTAGTGAGGCGCTTATCAGGTGGCGGAGCTGTTTACCATGACTTAGGAAATTTAAATTTTAGCTTTATTACGAAGGATGACGGAGAAAGCTTCCATAATTATAAAAAGTTTACGGAACCAGTAATTGAGGCATTGCATAAGCTTGGTGTAAATGCCCAATTAAGTGGCAGAAATGATATCGAGGTGGAAGGAAGAAAAATTTCAGGAAACGCTCAATTTTCAACAAGAGGTAGAATGTTCAGCCACGGAACACTAATGTTCGATTCAGAAATTGACCATGTAGTATCAGCACTTAAAGTGAAAAAGGATAAAATAGAATCGAAGGGGATTAAATCGGTACGAAGCAGGGTTGCTAATATAAGTGAATTCCTAAATGAAAAAATTACAATTGAGGAATTTAGACAAATGCTGCTACGCTATATTTTCAACACCGATGGTGATATTCCTGAATATGTCCTAACAGAGAAAGATTGGGAAAACATACATGAAATTTCAAAAGAACGCTATCAAAACTGGGATTGGAACTATGGAAAGTCCCCAAAGTTCAATTACCAGCATACTCATCGCTTCCCTGTTGGTTCAATTGATGTGCGATTAGAGGTACAAAAGGGAATGATAGAAAACTGTAAAATTTTTGGAGATTTCTTTGGTGTGGGTGATGTAGAAGATATTGAAAAACGTTTAATTGGAACAAAATATGAAAAAGCGGAGCTCGAGAAAGCATTAGAGAATGTTGATATCCAGCATTATTTCGGTAAAATTACGAAAGATGATTTTATCAATTTAATTTATTAAGTACATGACGAAAGCGGATTAGATTCATACAATCTAGTCCGTTTTTTATAAAAATATGCAATACCATCTTGATAGAAAAACTTTCTTTCAATATAATATATTTAGAATTTTATTTTTTGTCAATAAATGAATGACTATTCATTCATATTGTTGGCTGAGGGAGGGAGAAAATTGAATCTATCATCACGACTAGGGGAAACAGCGCAGAAATACTTCGACAAACCAGCATATATTTTTCAAGGTAATGTAAGTACATATGCTGAATTAGATGGTGCAGTTACAAAGTTTGCAAATGGCTTGGAGAAGCTGGGAATTAAAAAGGGTGATCATATTGCTCTAGTACTGGGCAACACTCCACATTTTGTTATTGGATTTTACGGTGCTCTACGTGTAGGAGCAACAGTTATCCCAATTAATCCGATTTATACTCCTGATGAGATCGGATATATTATCAATAATGGAGATGTAAGGGCTGTCATTATGTTGGACTTGCTTATCCCACTTTTTGAAAAGATGAATGAACACCTTCCGAAAGTTGAACATCTCATAGTTTGCGAAACACCACAGGGTACAAATAGTGGAATCGATATCACAAAACTATCAATCTGCCCAAAATTGAAATCGTTTACAGAAGTTGTTAGCTCAGGTGAACTCTCATTCGTTAGACCAACTCTTGAGGATGACGATATTGCCGTAATTTTGTACACATCTGGTACAACGGGTAAACCTAAAGGAGCAATGCTGACCCACATGAACTTGTACAGCAATGCAAGGGATGTTGCGGAATACCTGAAAATTTCTGAACAGGATAGGGTTATTACAACCTTACCGATGTTCCATGTTTTCTGCATGACAGTCGCATTAAATGCACCATTAATGAGCGGCGGAACAATGTTGATTGTACCAAAGTTTAGTCCAAAGGAAATATTCCAAGGCGCAAGCGAGTATCAGGCAACAGTATTTGCGGGTGTACCAACGATGTATAATTTTCTCCTCCAATATCCTGAAGGAAATCCTGAGGACTTAAGCTCTTTACGCCTATGTATTTCAGGTGGAGCTGCAATGCCTGTGGCACTTTTAAAGAGCTTTGAGCAGAAGTTCAATGTTCTTGTATCTGAAGGTTATGGATTATCTGAAGCATCGCCTGTAACCTGCTTTAATCCGTTAGATCGGCCACGAAAACCAGGCTCAATTGGAACAAACATTGTAAATGTTGAGAATAAGGTTGTCGACGAAAATGGTGAGGAAGTTCCTTGTGGTCAGGTAGGAGAATTGATTGTTCGTGGCCCAAATGTCATGAAGGGCTATTATAAAATGCCTGAAGAAAGTGCTGCAACATTACGCAATGGCTGGCTTTATACAGGTGATTTAGCAAAAATGGATGAAGAAGGCTATTTTTATATCGTTGACCGCAAGAAAGATATGATCAATGTTGGTGGATATAATGTTTATCCAAGAGAAGTAGAAGAAATACTTTATAATCATCCTGGTGTTGTTGAGGCTGCTGTTTTTGGTGTGCCAGATCCGAATATGGGTGAGGCAGTTCTCTGTTATGTTGTGAAGAAGGAAGAAGATTTAAAAGAAGAGAATCTTCTAGATTATTGTCGTGAGCATTTAGCTAAATACAAGCTACCTAGTAAAATCGAATTCCTAGAAGAACTTCCTAAAAATACGACCGGAAAGATTCTCCGTCGTGCATTAAAGGATTTAGTTACAAACAAATAAGGTAGAGAGCAGGTCAAACGGCCTGTTCTTTTTAGTATGGCGACAATGATAAAAATTGTTAAAGGAATTTTTTAGTTTGAAGCGAAATAGGATGTAAGCGATATTACTATTTTAGAAGAGGTGGAACTATGACTACAGTTTTATACGAAGTTGAAAATCATGTTGCAACTGTCACATTGAATCGCCCAGAAGCGTTGAACTGCTTTAATTATGAGATGCTTAAAACACTTGATGAGGTTATCGAAGATATTCGTACAAATGCCGATGTTCGCGTTGTTATCATTACTGCAACAGGTGAAAAAGCATTTAGTGTGGGTGCAGATTTAAAGGAACGAAAAACATTAAATGAAGCACAGGTTAGAAGAAACGTATATAAAATAGGTCAGGTTTTTGCTAGTATTGGAGATTTACCACAGCCAACTATCGCTGCAATCAATGGCTATGCATTTGGTGGTGGAATGGAGCTTGCACTGGCCTGTGATTTCCGAATTTCGGTTCAAGATACACAGATGGGGTTGACAGAAACAAGTCTAGCAATCATTCCTGGAGCCGGGGGAACGCAACGACTTCCCCGCCTTATTGGTGAAACAAAAGCCATGGAACTAATTTTAACTGCAAAACGAATTAGCGCCGAAGAGGCGAAAGAATACGGGATTGTATCAAGTGTAGTTTATCGAGACGAACTAATGGAAGCTTCCATGAAACTAGCAAATGAAATGTTAAAGAACGGTCCTCTTGCCTTACAACAAGCTAAATTTGCTATTAAGCAAGGATTGAACACTGACCTGCACACAGGCTTTAAGATTGAACGCAAAGCGTATGAAGTAATTATCCCAACGGAAGACAGGGTGGAAGCACTAGCTGCCTTCAATGAAAAAAGAAAACCGAACTATAAAGGGAAATAAATATAGTAAGTTCACAATAAGTATTTCTAGTGTAAGGACAAAGTTAAAATGAAACCATTTACGGAAAATGTTATTAGAATCATTACGCAAATTCCACCTGGACAAGTTATGACTTACGGACAGATTTCAAAACTCGCTGGAAGTCCAAGAGGCGCTAGGCAGGTTGTGAGAATCCTTCATTCGATGAGTAAGAAATATAACCTTCCTTGGTTCCGGGTTATCAACTCCAAGGGTGAAATTGCAATTGCAGATGAGGAAACACGTGCTGCTCAAGCCATTTACCTACAGGATGAAGGGATAGAGGTTATTAACGGCATTATAGATTTGAAAAAATATCAGTATCATCCAGAATAAGAGCCCGGGACACAAGGTCCTGGGCTAACTACATTTCTTCTGGAGCTTTTACTCCTAGCAATCGTAACCCTTCTTTCAGTACGATGGTAACAGAACGTACCAATGCAATCCGATCGTTCATTTCTTCATCCACATGAAGAACCTTTACATGACTATAATACTTATTGAATTCTTGAGAGAGCTCTATTACATATTTTGCAATTACTGAAGGCTCATACTGCTGCATACTTCTTTGGATGGTTGCCGGGAAATCCATCAGAAGCTTCACAACTGACCAGCTTTGCGAATCGGAAAGTCCATTTGTTATTTCTCCTGAAACCTTCGCCTTTCTTAAAATAGAGCAGCCTCTTGCGTGAGTATATTGAACATAAGGTCCTGTAGTTCCTTCAAATTTAAGCATTTCCTCTAGTGAGAATTCAATATTGTTAAGTCGTTCATTCTTTAAGTCATGGAAAATGATTGCACCCAAACCGACCATTTTCGAAATTTCATCTTTGTTATCGAGACTGGGGTTTTTCTGTTCAATGTTTTGCTTTGCGAGCTCGATTGCTTCCTTCATAACATTTTCTAACAGAACTATTTTTCCTTTTCGAGTCGACATTTTCTTTCCATCTTTGAGGATGAAGCCAAATGGAACATGGACCATATCGTTTGCCCACTGATAACCCATTTTTTCAAGTACTAGAAAGATTTGTTTAAAATGCAAGCTTTGCTCATGTCCTACTACATAGATTGCTTTAGCAAAATGGTAGTTATCTTGACGATAGATGGCTGCTGTTACATCTCTGGTGGCATAAAGGGTTGCACCGTCAGATTTTTTTATTAAACAAGGTGGTAGATTTTGTTCAGATAAATCAACTACCTTTGCCCCTTGTGACGGTGTCAAAAGATTTTTCTTATTTAGCAATTCAACAGTAGTCTCCATTTTGTCATTATAAAAGGCTTCTCCATTAAAGGAATCGAATTCTACATCTAGCAGGGAATAAATACGTGAAAACTCCTTTAATGATTCCTCTCTAAACCAACGCCATAGGTTTAAGGCTTCTTCGTTTCCTTCTTCAAGCAATTTGAACCACATTCTTGCTTCAGCCTCAAGTTGAGGATTTGTCTGGGCTTCATCGTGGAAACGAACATAAAGCTGTAGCAACTCCGTTATCGGGTTTTTTCTAACGGCCTCATCATTACCCCAAAGTTTATAAGCTACAATGAGTTTTCCAAATTGTGTACCCCAATCTCCAAGATGATTAATCCGGAGCGGCTGATAGCCACATTTCTCGACAATCTTGGCAAGCGAATTTCCGATAACAGTTGAACGCAAATGCCCCATTGAAAAAGGCTTTGCGATATTTGGTGAGGAAAAATCAATGGTTATTGTCGCTCCTTGACCAAAGCTGTGGCTTCCGTAATTAGACTCTTTGGCAAGAATGGTTTGAAGAATATATTTGCTTATTTCCTGTTTGTTTAGAAAACAGTTTACATATGGCCCTTCTGCAACAACCTTTTCAAAAAGGGAGTCTTGAATTAAAGGTGCCATTTCCTGTGCAATAACAGCGGGTGATTTTCGCAAGTGCTTTGCAAGTGCAAAACAAGGAAATGCTAAATCACCTTGTTCCTGAAATTTTGGTTTTTCAATAAGTTTTATTACTTCTTCAAATGATAAAACAGCTTGTAGTTGCTTTGATAACGCTTCGGCATACATTTGTATAACATTCATTATCTAACCTCCTTTAAAAGTATAAAAAAATCCCGTCTCTTAAAAGAGACGAGATTTACCCGCGGTACCACTCAAATTGTTCACGATGAACCTAACTTAGTAAGTAACGGGTTCCCCCGGCACACCCTACTAAAGGATGTTCAAAAGAGTCGGTGAAAATGACAGATCAAATTACTTCGTCCTTTTCATCCTTCTTTTTGAACTACACTATAAAAGTTTCAGGTGGGCTTCTCAGAAGTGCGGTTCATCTTGACTTCACCATTGGGCTTCCACCATCCCCAACTCGCTATCGGTTACATCAGGACTACTCTCTTCATCACAGAATTTCGATTATATTTCATTCATGATAACTAATTATGGATTAGAAATCAATGAGTTTTTTATACGCTTATATTGTCAAAAATGAAGATATGAGGAAAGTCATTGTTCTATCTGGCCCTACTTTTAACTAAAATACTAGTAAGAGGGTTGTACATAAAGGGGGACAGCATAGTGAAAAAAGTAATTGGATGGTCACTTGGAATTTATCTCATCTTTGGTTTATTTATAGCGTGGTATTTATTTTTTGGAGCAAATACGGACATACCTGAGCAGCTGAAAGGAAGTCCAGCGGACCCACAAACATTTATGAATAATCGTGAGCTTTTACTAAGTGAAGAGTATTCACAAATTAGAAACCTTTTGTTTTTCCTGTCAGTACCGTTTGAATGGCTGATTTATATACTTGTTCTCGTGATTGGGATTTCAGCAAAATTCCGTGATTGGTCAAAAGTATCAGCAAAGTTTTCGATCCTACAAACAGCGATTTATTTATTTTGGCTTTCCTTGTTGGTTGAAGTATTATCATTTCCACTATCATGGATTAGCTACAATGTTTCAAAAACATATAATATTACTGTACAGACCACTCAAAGCTGGATGAAGGACCTATTAATTGATTTTTGGGTGAATTACGCGTTAATGATTGTAATTGTGGGCGTCTTGTTTTGGTTGATTCGAAGAAATGAGAAAAGATGGTGGTTCCATGCATGGCTTCTATCAATCCCATTCTCCATGTTTCTCATGTTTGTACAACCAGTTATTATAGACCCACTTTACAACGATTTTTTTCCATTAACCAATAAAGAGTTAGAAACAAAGATTCTGGAGATGGCAGATCGTGCGGAAATTCCTGCAGACCATGTATTTGAAGTGAATATGTCCGAAAAAACAAATGCCCTTAATGCATATGTAACCGGAATAGGGTCTAATTCGCGAATTGTGCTTTGGGATACAACACTTCAACGTCTAAGTGAAGATGAAATATTATTTATTATGGCCCATGAGATGGGGCATTACGTGATGAAACATATTTATATTGGAATTGCTGGTTATTTGCTATTAACCTTAGTTGGACTCTTTATGATTAGTAAGCTTATGTCTTTTATGGTAAGAAAATGGGGTCAACTGTTTAAGATAACAAGTGTAAAAGATATTGCCGTTCTTCCAGTGTTTCTATTGTTAATCTCTGTTTTAAGTTTTGTTTCAGACCCAGTTTCAAATGCTGTTTCAAGACACCAGGAAAAGTCAGCTGATTTGTACGCTCTTGAAATGACGGAGGATAACAAGGCAGCAGTTTCGTCCTTCCAGGAATTATCAAAGGCTGGTCTAAGTCAAGTGAATCCACCATTCCTAGTGAAGATGTTTAGATATGGACACCCAACAATGCTTGAAAGGATTACGTATACAAACGAATTTGAAAAGAATGAGAAATAACCAAAATAGCCTTGTTTTCAGAGTGAAATCTGTTAACAAGGCTTTCTTTTTTTTATATTGTTATAGTACAGAATTACTATTTTTTAATTGTTATATAAAAAAATACAGAAAAATGTTCCAATTTCAAAAAGTCTGTTATATAATACTTCTGTATTTAATAATCTGTATTATAACAATTTAAGGAAGGTGTTAGGGACAAAATGACGACACAAACCTCAG
This sequence comes from Ferdinandcohnia sp. SAFN-114, assembly GCF_059415045.1. Lineage (NCBI taxonomy): Bacteria > Bacillati > Bacillota > Bacilli > Caryophanales > Bacillaceae > Ferdinandcohnia > Ferdinandcohnia sp. SAFN-114. The sequence continues at coordinate 22,072 of NZ_JBPFDQ010000079.1, forward strand.
GAATTCAGATCATGGGAAAGATGAATGAGCAGTATGAAGAAATTTTGACACCCCAGGCATTGAACTTCATTGAAAAACTAGAGAGGAACTTTGGAGAAAGAAGGAAACAACTTGTAGAAAAGAGACAGCAAAGACAAAACGAAATCGATAGTGGAAAGATGCCAACATTTTTGCCTGAAACAGAGCATATCCGAACTGGAGATTGGACAGTTGCGCAGATTCCAAAAGACTTAGAGGATCGGCGAGTTGAAATTACTGGCCCAGTCGATCGAAAAATGATTATTAATGCACTAAATTCAGGGGCAAAAGTATTTATGGCTGATTTTGAAGATGCTACCTCTCCTACTTGGAATAACATTATCGAAGGGCAGATAAATCTACGAGATGCTGTAAGAAAGACGATCACATTTGAAAATAAAAATGGAAAAAAATATCAACTTCACGATGTAACTGCAACACTTGTTGTCCGCCCTCGCGGCTGGCATTTAGAAGAGAAACATATACAACTTGATGGCAACCGAATATCAGCGAGTTTATTAGATTTTGGTCTTTATTTTTATCATAATGCGAATTACTTGATTGAGAATGGAAGTGGTCCATATTTTTATTTACCAAAGATGGAAAGCCATCTTGAAGCAAGACTTTGGAATGATGTTTTTATCTTTGCACAAAATGAAATTGGAATTCCTCAAGGAATGATAAAGGCAACTGTGTTAATTGAAACGATTCTAGCAACCTTTGAAGTCGAAGAAATTTTATATGAGTTAAAAGAACACTCAGCAGGTCTAAATTGTGGTAGATGGGATTATATTTTTAGCTATTTAAAAAGATTTCGGAATGTAGAAGATGTGATATTACCAGACCGCTCTGTTGTTACGATGACAGCCCCATTTATGAGTGCTTATTCACAGCATGTCATTAAGATCTGCCATAAACGCAATGTTCATGCGATTGGTGGGATGGCTGCCCAAATACCTGTAAAAAATAACACAAAAGCTAATGAAGAAGCCTTTCAAAAAGTAAGAGCAGATAAGGAACGTGAAGCGAACAATGGTCATGACGGCACATGGGTGGCTCACCCAGGGCTCGTGCCGGTTGCTAGAGAAGTATTTAATACAATAATGCTTGGAGCTAACCAAATTGACCAAAAACGTGAAGACGTTCAAGTAACAGCCGAGGAACTTATTGCGGTTCCAGAAGGAGCTATTACAGAGCAAGGAGTACGTACGAATATCAATGTTGGCATTCGATACATTGAATCATGGCTTCGTGGTCATGGTGCCGCACCGATCCATAATCTAATGGAGGATGCAGCTACAGCTGAAATCTCTAGAGCTCAGGTTTGGCAGTGGATCCGCCATCCAAAAGGAATACTTGCGGATGGAAGAAAGGTCACACTTGAGCTAGTTCACCAACTGAAAGAGGAAGAGCTTGAAAAAATTAAACAAGAAATCGGGAAAGAAGCATTTGAAACTTGTCGTTTCGCGGATGCAACTCGTCTGTTTGAGGACTTAGTGACGAATGATGAGTTTGTTGAATTTTTAACTTTACCTGGATATGAAATTTTATAGATTAAAAAATGAGTAGAATACAAGGAGGAATTTAAAATGACAAACAAAAGAGTTCAAAAACTGCAAGAAAGCTGGGAAATGGATTCTAGATGGAATGGAATTGAAAGACCTTATTGTGCTGAGGATGTTATTCGCTTACGTGGTTCAATTGATATTGAGCATACATTGGCACGTAGAGGATCTGAAAAACTCTGGAACCTCCTTCATACAGAGGATTATATTCATGCACTAGGAGCATTGACTGGTAATCAAGCCGTTCAACAAGTAAAAGCAGGTTTAAAGGCAATCTATTTAAGTGGGTGGCAGGTAGCTGCTGATGCGAACCTTTCAGGGCACATGTACCCTGACCAAAGCCTATATCCAGCCAACAGTGTACCAAGTGTTGTTAAGCGTATTAACCAAGCGCTTCAACGTGCCGATCAGATTCAACATTTAGAAGGCCAAGGCGATACTGACTGGTTTGCTCCGATTGTGGCAGATGCAGAGGCAGGCTTTGGCGGACAGTTGAATGTTTTTGAATTAATGAAAGGCATGATCGAAGCAGGTGCTGCTGGTGTACATTTTGAAGACCAACTTTCGTCTGAAAAAAAATGTGGTCATTTAGGTGGAAAGGTTTTATTACCAACACAAACCGCAGTACGGAACTTAATTTCCGCTCGACTAGCTGCTGACGTAATGGGAGTACCAACGATTTTAGTTGCTAGAACTGATGCTGACGCTGCAGACTTAATAACAAGTGATATTGATCCTGTTGATCAGGAATTCATCACAGGCGAACGAACACCAGAAGGTTTCTTCCGGACACGGGCAGGGATTGAGCAAGCAATTGCACGAGGTCTGGCATATGCACCATATGCTGATTTGATTTGGTGTGAAACGTCTGAGCCAGACTTAGAGCAAGCACAGCGTTTTGCTGATGCTATTCATGAGAAGTTTCCTGGTAAGCTATTAGCCTATAATTGTTCTCCATCTTTTAACTGGAAGAAGAAACTAGATGAAAAGACTATTGAGAATTTCCAAAAAGAAATTGGAAAAATGGGTTACAAATTCCAATTTGTTACGTTGGCTGGATTCCATGCTCTAAACCACAGCATGTTTGAATTAGCTAGAGGTTACAAAGAAAGAGGAATGGGGGCATATTCAGAGCTTCAGGAGGCTGAATTCGCAAGCGAAAAGCATGGGTACACAGCTACAAGACATCAGCGTGAAGTAGGAACAGGATATTTTGATGAAGTGGCACAGGTTATTACGGGAGGAACATCATCTACGACTGCTTTAAAAGGCTCTACCGAGGAAGCACAATTTTCAAAATAAGACGCCTAAAAAGAGGCTGGGACAAAACCCTCCTCTGAGCTGAAAAAGCCTGTGAATTTTTACTATGAGTAAAATTTCACAGGCTTTGATTATATTTTAATAAAAAATAAGGACATTCTTTGTTAAAATTAAGTTACCACACAAAATCCAAACAGAAAGAAGTGTCCTTATGTTT
>NZ_JBPFDQ010000080.1:0-25027 GCF_059415045.1 Ferdinandcohnia sp. SAFN-114
TGTCACAATACTTATCTCAAGTATTGCCATTTTGGAGGTGTTTTATATTGTCTCACTATTTTAGGTTAGTCCAATAATACCAATCCAACTGAAAGCTTTCTTTTCAAAAAATTGACCCCCTATACTATTTTTTTGAAATCATATGATTTCTACATTAAATCTATAAAAAAAATCATCAAAATATGACACTAGCGATAAATTTCTTTTTATTTTAAGTGATAAGTACTAGTTTTCCTTTCATACTTTAATACAACGACCTTTTAAGCCGATAAAAAGCTTGGAGATGCTTTACCTGTAATCTAGTAGTTTGGTACACTTAAAGTAACAGTAGAGACTTGGAGTGATACAAATGAATCGGATTGAGATAACTGAGGTGTTACAAACGGTACCACTTTTTAAAGAACTAACAAGTAATGAACTTAATGAAATCGTGAACATTGCCCAATACCGGCAGTATAAAAAGGGGTCCCATGTTTTTATGCAAGACGACCCTTTAGAGAATGTTTATTTTATCTACCAAGGAAAAGTAAAAATATATAAAAATGATGTAAATGGAAAAGAACAAATTGTGACTGTCCAAAAGGACGGAGATATGTTCCCACATGTTGGTTTTTTCAGAAAGGGTAACTATCCTGCTTATGCTTTGGTGCTAGAGAATACAAAGGCTGTGGTTATTTCAATTTCTCATTTTGAAAACGTATTGCTACAGCAGCCACAAGTTAGCATCAAGCTCTTCAGGGTATTGGGTGAGAAAATAGTAGACCTTCAAAATCGTCTCGAAGCTCAAATATTAAATAATACATATGAACAAATTATTAAATTAATCATGCGCCTTTGTAAGTCAGATGGCGAGGAGATATCCAATGGTAAAATCATGATTACCACTCAATTTACAAATAAGGATTTAGCCAACATGATTGGTACTACCCGTGAAACAGTGAGCAGAACGTTAACAAAATTAAAGAAAAAAGAAATAGTGGAAGTTGATGAAAAAGGTAACATCATGGTCGATTTAGAAAGCTTAGAGGAAGAACTATTTATTTAAGTATTAAAGAACTGAGCCAAATTTAACTCAGTTCTTTTTTCATGCCCAAAATAAAAACATTTTGATATGTAATGAATATAGTGACAATAGATAATACGTCTAGGGAGGAGAAAAAAGAATGAAAGACGAAAGGTCAAATAAACCAAACCCAAAAGATGAAAATGAAGCATTCGGTCCACTTATGAAATCAATGAATGAGTTCTTTACCCAGCAACCTGTCAAACGACTATTAGATACGATAGACGAATTTTTCGAAAAACCATTCCCGTTCTCAACAATTCCCATTGATATGTATGAAACAGACACTGAGCTAATTGTTTCAGCAGACCTACCAGGAGTCAATAAAGAACAAATTGATATCGAGTACTCGGAAAGGTATATTACGATTACTGTTAACCATGTTGAAGAAATGGAAGAAACCAATGAAAAAAAACATTATTATGTAAAAAAGAATTCTTTCAACAAAGCAAGTCGGACAATTTCGTTACCTTACCCCATAAACACAAACCAAATTAAAGCATCTTATGTAAATGGTGTCTTAAAAATTCGGATCCCAAAGCCAAGAAAACGAAAAATCACAATTGATGAGAGCATGTGAAAATACATGCTCTTTTTTACATACTTTCTATCGAAGATTAGCATGATATGGCTAGGAGGTGTAATTATGGACAAAAAGGCAGGCAACCAAAAGTTACCTGATTTTAAGGAATTAAATGATCGAATCATTGCAGATGCCAGTGATGAACCAATGCTTGTGATTAAGACGAATCTTGACCCTAAGAATGCAACTGAGGAAAACCTGTATTTTAAAGAATCTCAATCAGATAATAGAGAGGAATTTACCTCATTTTTCGAAGAATCCTAATAGAGGATGTTCAAATAATTATGAAATGGTGATTAATCGTGGATAAAACGCTAGGCTATCTAATAGAATCAATTTCAAATTATGGTGATGAGAATAAGACAAGCCGTGCTATTCTTACAAAAATGATAAACAACCAATACGCATCTGAAGAAGCATTTGTAAGAGATTTAGATGAGGAAGAAATCGAATTTTTGAACAAAGTTTTACCTGAAGAAATCAATTACGCGATGGACGAAAAAGATTTTACACGTGTTCATCAACTTAATGAAGTATATGAATTGCTTTAGAAAAGGTGGATAAAATGGGAAACGGATTTACTACGAAACAGTATTCGAATACAAATGTCGAAGAAGTAAAACGATTGAATGCAAATTCTGGATTATCCTATAATGAAGCATTACAGCTTTTGGCAAAGCAGTACAATGAACAAAAGAAACCTAAATAAACCAATATAAAAAGAAAGCTGAATAGTGACAGCTTTCTTTTATTTGTTCAAATCTACACTTTAAATGTTTTCGTTAAGCCTTTCACAATTGAATTAACTTGGTTCACTGCCCCTACCATTTGCCCTGCTGTATCCATCATTTTATTGATATCATAGGTCCCATCCTTTTTCTTAAATTGATTTAGGATGCCCCCAGCCCCTTTCGCCTTTATTTGATCTGAACCAGTTAAGTTAGGGGTAGGATAAGGATTTAAATAAGGTGTCTGATATCCGTATGGAGAATAACCAGGATAATTGTTCATATTATAGTGCATATAGGTTGGAGGATTGTATTGATTCCAATTCGATTGGTACCCTCCTCCGTAAAATTGCTGATAAGTAGGTTGCCCCAAATAAGGCCACGAATTACCATAAGGTCTAGCAGCATATTTGTTCCTGCGAAAATTTTGATACATGTGGAACAAACCTCCTGTGATGTTCTTTTACTATAGATTATGTAAAAGTTGGGTTAGATGTTCAAAAAAAGATACCATGATATCAAGGTATCTTTAAAGGAGGGTTTATTGTTTTGGTTTTATAGCCCTTACAAGGATGTTATCTAGTACAAATTGAACCGATTCATACATATTTTTAAAACGTTTAACTTTTGTATCTTGATAAAAACTTTGGATGGAGATATGTTGGATATTTTCATGTGTAGCATCAATCTGATTAGGATGAAGATTTTTCGGAAACTCTTTATTAATCCATGCAGTCGCCAATTCTCTCCAACTATCTGCTATTTCCATTGTAGAATCTACAAAAGGTTTTACTTCTTTATAAAAATCCACTTCATAGGATTCACTTGTTTTAACATCCTCTAATCGTTTAATGGATTGGTCACAGAGATCCTTTAAAATATTCGTCTTCGCCAATAGTTCCGTGTACATTCTCTCACCTCAACATCTATCTTACCGTTTTAATAGCTTAATGTTAAGTGATAAGAATGTTCCTTTCCGGTTTGCGGTGATTGTTCTGATTTTTGATTAAGAAATGTCTTTTGTAAGGAAATGAGATCATTTTCAAGCCCTTTAATTTGAATCAATTTCAGATCTTTCCCTTCATCAATACACAAATCTACTTCTGCCTGAATTTGCTTATCAATCGTGTTTAATGAATTAAGCAATTGATCAATATCCCCAAGAACATGCGCTTTCGTCGTAAGTTCACCCTTCAACATATCCATCCTCCTATTCGGTCTTTTTTTAGTTAATTCGATGCCGAAATTGTTCCTCCTGCACGCTTGACAAAACTAGTTTTTATTCGTCAAAGAAAGTGGTATTACTCCAACAACTTTCTCTATTTTCGACAATGGTTTCCTAACATTTTTAAGAATGTTATCTTTGAAAGATGCTCACACTACGAGTAGGAGGTGAAAATCCTATGGCAAAGCAAAATAAGAAGAAAAATAATCAAGAACGTAATGAAGAGAAAGCACCTGGTTATGGAGACAAAAAACTAGAAGGACCAGATAGACCATCAACATAATATACATACAAAGGCTGACTGTCAGCCTTTGTTTTTTAATAACAGTTCTTCTAGTATGATGCCTGCTTGTACTTGCTTCTGTTTCTTTAAGAACCATTTTGTAAGGTCAAATTGGTCCCCTAACTCAACTTCCGCAAACCATTTAGCTTTTCTCTCGCCTTTATACCAATCTAATGTCTTGCCTTTGTGGTGTTGGATAATCGGATAGGTAGTTCGTAAAAATGGTGTATTACGAAATCTTCGCTCATCTATATACCTTTCATAATCATATCTAGAGCCTGTATGCTCTACAACGTTAGAAAACTGTATAAAATATTTATAATAGTCCTTATGAAATAAAAGGGATGCAAGCTTTTTACCAAGTTCAATTCTATTATCTAGTTTTGTAAATTTATGAACGGAAAATCCAAATAATCTTCCATCCAATGTTGGATAAATGACTGAACTAAAGTGCAGAAAGTCCTGAAGATTATAAAAGAAACTTTGAAAAACCTTCCTTTTTAGTAATGGATGTTCTATTACAGGCTTTTGAATGATATTCTGTTCATTAATGATTTGGGCTGTTACCAAACGACCACGATTACCAAATCGCCAAAAAAACTCCCATTCTGCCTCGACAAATTTGGATACCGAAAACATTTTTAGCATGTGAAACAAAGGCTTCCCTATTTTTTTCGAATACTCGTAAATCAAGAGTTGTGGAAATGCATCTGAAAAAATGAGCCAGTTTGCGCGTTCATATGTATTAAATAAAGTTCTTCTCTCTTTTTCAGTTAGAATTCTCGGGATCCATTCCCCTTCTAAATCGGTCATATTCCAACCAGCATTCCGTGAAATATTATCAATATTCCCTTTTGCTGTTTTTGATTGAATATCCAGAAGTATTTCTCTTTCTTCTATCGTTAAATTATGTTCCTGGTTTCTTCGAATATCTACCATCGTTTCTATTTCTAGTATATCGGTTTGTTTTTTACTCATTCTTTGCACACCTCTTACCATAGTGTGTCCATCCTAGCGTACAACACGCCCCCAAAAGTATATTTTCAGGCGAATAGTATGGTATAGTGATATGTAATCCATCTTGGCCTCACCCTAATTGTTAACAATTTCTTTAAACTATTTCCGAGAAGTTTTTGGTATAATAGGTGTCTTAAGGGGGATGAGAGTATGGAGTTTCGTTATCCAAATGGGAAAGTATATAAGCCCCAACAAGTAAAAAACAAACCACATCTCAAGCAAAAAATATATGGGAATCGTGGAATGACACTTGAAGAAGATCTCAACGAAACAAATCAATTTTATTTGGAGCAGGAAATTGCAGTTATTCATAAAAAACCAACACCTGTACAAATCGTAAATGTCGATTATCCGAAAAGAAGTGCAGCAGTCATAAAGGAAGCCTATTTTAAACAAGCATCAACCACGGACTATAATGGTATATACAAAGGCCGATATATTGATTTTGAAGCGAAGGAAACGAAAAATAAAACCTCTTTTCCGCTTCAAAACTTTCACGAGCACCAAATAAAGCATATGTCTGATTGTTTAAAACAAAATGGGATTTGCTTTGTAATTCTTCGATTTACAACAATAGATGAAATGTATTTACTTGAGGCAAAGCACTTACTAACCTTCTGGAATCGAAAAATGGCTGATGGAAGAAAATCAATAACAAAAAAAGAAGTAGAAACCTATGGCCATCCATTATCTATTGGATTTAGGCCAAGAATTGATTATATTAAAATTATTAATCAACTCTATTTTGAATAGTAAAAAGCTAGAAATGAAACATTTTGCAATTCAAAAACGTCAATATGTATGAATGCATTTGAAAGGCAGGAAATAGTATGTCTGAAAAATATAAAACACGTGAAGAACGTCGACATGCGAATCAAAAAAAGAAGACACCAAAAAAAGCAAAGGGTTCGTTATTTAAGCGAATTATACTTATTGTCCTATTAATAGGAATAATAGGAATGGTAGCCGGGGCTACGACATTCTTCGTAATGGCAAGTGGAGCTCCACCATTAGATGAATCCTTATTAAAGGATCCACTTTCATCAAAAGTTTATGATAAGGATGGCAACAAAATTTATGAATTTGGCGCAGAAAAACGGACCTACGTCCCTCTTAATCAAATACCAGAGGATCTAAAGAATGCGGTAATAGCAGTCGAGGATGCACGTTTCTATGAGCACCACGGCTTGGATGTGATTCGTCTTGGTGGCGCCGTTGTCGCAAATATTACTGATGGATTTGGCTCTGAAGGAGCGAGTACCATTTCACAACAGGTAATAAAGAACTCCTTCTTCGAAGAAGGGCAAAAAAAGCTTACGAGAAAAGCACAGGAGCTATGGCTTGCATTTCAATTAGAACGAAAGTATTCAAAAGATGAAATACTTGAAATGTACCTTAACAAAATCTACTACGGGGTCGGTAACACATATGGTGTATCCAAGGCTGCTGAAAAATATTTTAATAAGTCATTAGATGAACTTGAGCTGCATGAATCAGCCTTTATTGCTGGATTAGGGCAAAACCCAGGGATCTATAACCCTTTTGTTCATCCAGAAGCAGCAGAAAAGCGCCGTAATATTGTATTAAACCTAATGGTTAGGCATGAATTTATTTCGAAAGATGAAGCAGAAGCTGCTAAAAAGGTTCCGATTGAATCATCTATAGTAGAATCAAACGAACAATCATCTCCAATCGATTCTTTCATGGACCAAGTAAAAATCGAGCTTAAAGAATATGATGATATCGATGTTTATAATGCAGGTGTAAAAATCTATACAACCTTTGACCCTAAAGCACAAAAACATGTCGATTCATTATTAGCAAATGAAGATCCTGATGTTCAATTTCCAAATGAAGAGTTTCAAGCTGGAATCGCGATAGTGGATACAAAAACAGGTGAAATTAGAGCATTAGGCGGCGGAAGAAACCAAGCCGAAAATAACCGCAGAAACTTTGCACTTGAATCCGAAAACCAACCGGGTTCAACGATTAAACCTATTTTAGACTATGGCCCTGCTATTGAATATTTAAAATGGTCAACCTATCAGCAAATTAAAGATGAACCGTACACCTATTCAAATGGTGTGCCAATCAATAACTTTGACAGAAAACATATGGGACAAATATCTGCAAGAGTTGCTTTAGCCCACTCAAGGAATATCCCAGCACTTAAGGCATTCCAAGAAGTAGGCGTAACCAAAGTTACCGAATTTGCAGAACGTCTTGGAATTACATTTGATGAGAGAATTAATGAGGCATATTCAATCGGTGGGATGTCAGGCGGTATCTCTCCTCTTGAAATGGCAGGTGCTTATGCAGCATTCGGAAATCAAGGAAACTTTATCAAACCACATGCGGTTGACAAGATTGTTTTTCCAGATGGAAGAGAAGTAACTCTTGCTCCAGAGCCTGAAGAAGCAATGTCGGAAGCAACAGCGTTTATGATTACGGACATGCTAAAATCTGTAATGGATTTTGGTTCCGGAAGTAGATATGATGTTTCTGGATTACAAATTGCTGGTAAAACAGGAACAACCAACTATTCCGCAGATGATATGAAAAAATATAATATTTCATCGGGTGTCCCAGATGTATGGTTCAGCGGCTACACACCTAGCCATACGGTAGCCATTTGGACGGGATATAAAAATAATCGTGAACCTATTAAACCGGCTGAACAGAACCTAGCATTAAAATTATTTAGAAACATCATTACTAATCTTTCTGAAGGAAAAGAAGCAGAGGATTTTGTAATGCCAAAATCAGTCGTTAAAGTCGGAGTTGAAAAAGGATCAAATCCTGCAAAACTTCCAAGTGATTTTACGCCAAAAGACCAAATTATTTATGAATATTTCATAAAAGGAACTGAACCAACGCAAGTGTCTGAGAAATATGACAAACTTAACCCACCTTCTAACCTTGATGTGCAGTATGACCAAGTAACAAATCAAATCAATCTATCTTGGGCATATACTGAAGGTGAACTTGATGGTAATAGCTTTGAGATTGGTGTTTCAATTGACGAAGGACCTGCTAAGGTTCTTACAACGACTAAGGAATTAAGCTATACAATTCCTGATGCTATTCCAGGAGCGATCTACAAATTTACAGTTACAGCTGTAAATGATGATAATCCTAAAAAACGCAGTGATCCTGCATCAAACACCATTAATGTTCCGGAACCAGAGGAAGAAGAAATTGAAATTCCACTCCCTCCTGTAACTCCACCAGGTAATGAAAATGGTGGAAACGAAGGTGATAATGGTGGCGATGGTGAAGGTCATGGCAACGGTGAAGGCGAAGGTAATGGTGAAGGAGCGATCTTCCCACCTCTCCCACCTGGTAACGAAGACCGAGAATAAGTATAAAAAAATAACGCACTAAATGTGCGTTATTTTTTTTGCGTTTTAATTTTCATGATTGCATGAAGCTTTAGAAGTTCATGGTAAAGTTCGTTTAATTGTACAAATGAATGGTATTGATGAGGCTTTTTTAAAATAAATGATATCCGCTCCTCAAAATTAATCGGCTTATAATCAAATTCCTTGGAGTATTCAAGTATGTTTTCTGCACTCGAAAATTGCTTTTCATTTATTAAACATAAAAAGGTTAAAAAATCATCTACTGCTTCTTTCATCGGCTCAATAACCGTAGCTTTATCTCGATTTCGATAGCAGTAAGTTAGATGTTCTTTTCTTGTATCCCATTTTTCAATAATATCAGAAATACCCTTTTCATTATCCAACTTTTTCTTTCCCCTTCATGCGCTTTTTCCCTTCCCTACAAACCTCTAATAGCGGACATATTTCACATTGTGGATTTTGGGCTTTGCAATGGTATCTTCCGAAAAAAATCATTCGGTGATGGGTCACAGACCATTCTTCTTTAGGAACCTTTTTCATTAATGTTTTTTCAACTTCTAATACAGAATCTTTCCATCTACAAAATCCTAGTCGCTTACTTACTCTTTCTACATGAGTATCGACTGCAATTGCTGGAATACCAAAGGCTACTGAGACAACAACATTAGCCGTTTTTCTACCGACCCCAGGTAATTTTGTTAATTCATCACGGTCTTGTGGAAGTATGCCTCCATATTCTTCAATTAGCATCTGGCATAATTTACGAATGTTTTTTGCCTTGTTTCGAAAAAGACCAATGGAACGAATATCATTTTGAAGCTCCTCAAGAGAAACAGCTAAGTAATCCTCTGGTGTTTTGTATTTTTCAAAAAGAGAAGCTGTTACTTTATTAACTAATGCATCTGTACATTGAGCAGATAATGAAACAGCAATTACCAGTTCAAATGGATTCTTATGATTCAGCTCACAATGAGCCTCCGGGAACATCTCCCCCATTGTGTCTAGACAAAATTGAATTTGTTGTTTGTTTAGCATTTTTTATCACCTATTTTTTATCTTTAGCTCTCTAACCAATTATAAAAAGGGATTGTCCGTTTGTAATTTCCCTGTTGAGGTTGCTCAGATTGTTTTTGTTTATGTTGGTGTTGCCGGAACTTTTGAGAATGGTTCTGAGCCTGTTCAATGGTACGAATACCGTTCTTTTTCCATTCAAAGAGGATTCGATCAATATATCGGAAATTGAGCTTTCCAGACATAACTGCTTCTCGTAATGCTGCTTTTATAATGGATGGATCATGATGGTCTTGATCTAACCACATTGCTAAGGACTCACATTCAAATGGTGAGAGAGGTCGTCCAAATTCTTGTTCAAAAATACTATATAAGTCCTTTTCGTGTTGTTTTTCGATTTCTTTCTCTTCATTCATATTTTGTTGAACAAGATGTTGGAGCATTTTCTCCCATAATGGTCGTAAAGAGTATTTTTCGTAGATGATACGATTTTCATCATTTCCTTCATTTATTTCTAAATAACCACGTTGAATGAGCTGACGTAGAATTTCCATACATTTTTCTTCTGTAATTGTCATGCGATTTGAGATTTCAATTGGTGTAGGAAAGAAATTTCCACCATCCATAAAAGTTAGGATATGGAAAAGGACCATCATTTCCTCTTCATTAAGCTGTAGATGTCGATACGAGGACATTAACATTTTCGGAATTGAAATACTGCCTTGTTCGAATAAATCAACTAATTTATCCATTTTCATGTATAAACACCTCTTCATACCCTAGTATAACATGAGATTACGATTAGCAATAAGAAAGAAATATTTGGGTTGGATCTGTTCAAAAAATAAAAAAGAAACCCTCTTATTAAAGAAGGTCCCTACTATTGTTAATTATGGATATAGACGGTTTAATAAGCGTGGGAATGGGATTGTTTCACGAACATGCTCAACACCGCTAATCCATGCTACTGTTCGCTCTAAGCCTAATCCGAAGCCCGAATGTGGTACTGAACCATATTTACGTAATTCAAGGTACCATTGGTACGCTTCACTTGTTAATCCATGTTTTTCAAGCTGTTGTTTCATAAGGTCATAATCGTGAATTCTCTCTGATCCACCAATGATTTCGCCATATCCTTCAGGAGCAATTAAGTCCGCACATAACACCACATCATCACGATCAGGTGCTGGCTGCATATAAAAAGGCTTAATTCCCTTAGGATAATTCGTAATAAACACAGGTTTTTCATAGCTTTCGGCAATTGCAGTTTCATGTGGAGCACCAAAGTCATCGCCCCACTGTATGTCGTTAAAGCCTTTTTCATGTAAAAACTCAATAGCCTCATCATAAGAGATACGTGGGAATGGTGCTTGTATTTTTTCAAGTTTCGATACATCACGGCCTAATGTTTTCAGCTCTAATTGACAGTTTTTCAAGACAGATTGAACAATATGTGCAACATATTCTTCTTGTACTTTTAAGCTATCTTCATGTTCATAGAAGGCCATTTCCGGCTCAATCATCCAAAATTCGATTAAATGGCGTCTTGTTTTCGATTTTTCCGCACGGAATGTTGGGCCGAAGGAAAATACTTTTCCTAAAGCCATCGCTGCAGCTTCCATATATAGTTGTCCACTTTGTGATAAATATGCATCTTCATCAAAGTATTTTGTTTGGAAGAGTTCAGTTGTTCCTTCAGGTGCACTTCCAGTTAATATCGGTGGATCAACTTTTGTGAAACCATTGTCATTGAAAAATTCGTAAGTTGCACGAATAATTTCATTACGGATTTTCATGACAGCATGCTGCCTCTTTGATCGAAGCCACAAGTGACGATTATCCATTAAGAATTCTGTTCCATGTTCTTTTGGCGTAATTGGGTAATCGACTGCTTCATGTATGACTTGAATATTTGTAACCGTTAGTTCATAACCAAAAGGTGATCTTTCATCTTCCCTAACAACACCAGTTACATATAAAGATGTTTCTTGTGTGATTGATTTCGCCGTTTTAAAAACGTCCTCATCCACTTCCGCCTTTACAACGACACCTTGTATGAAGCCTGTCCCATCACGAAGTTGTAAAAAGGCAATCTTTCCACTTGATCGTTTATTCGCTAACCAAGCACCGATTGTAACCTCTTCTCCAACAAATTTATTAACTTCTGAAATAGTTGTTTTCACAATTGTCCCTCCAAAAATCAATCAAATGCGCATTGGCGTTATTATCGCCACTTATGTATAAATTCCTACTTTATTATACATATCTTGTCATAATGAAGCAAGAAATACCATGGGGATGGTTCAAGAGTGAATAAACTCCAATTGAACCATCCCCATATAAATTTTTTATTTCATCTTTTCCTCAACAAATTTACGAATACGATCAATCGCATTTTCAAGCTGTTCTAATGATGTAGCATAAGATAGACGAATGTTGTTTGGTGCACCAAAGCCAGACCCAGGTACAACAGCAACAAGTGCTTCTTCTAATAGTGCTTTTGCAAAATCATCTACATTATCATATCCTGTCAGTTCCGCACATTTTTTTGCATTCGGAAATAGATAGAAAGCCCCTTGTGGCTTTTTGCATGAAATTCCAGGAATACTTACTAACTTATCATAAATAACATCTAATCTTTGTTCAAAAGCCTGTCTCATTGTTTCTACAGGTTCTTGTGAACCTTCATAAGCAGCAATCGATGCATATTGTGCAATCGAAGTTGGATTAGAAACACTATGACTTGAAAGGTCTGTCATGCTTTTAATGATATCAACTGGGCCCGCTGCATATCCAATTCTCCAACCTGTCATTGAATGTGATTTCGAAAGTCCATTGATAAGAATAGTTTGTGCTTTCACTTCTTCGCTTACCTGAGCTATTGAATAGTGAGTAGCACCAAAATACACGAGTTTTTCATAAATTTCATCGGACACAATTAAGATATTATGCTTCACACATAATTCACCAATTGCTTTTAATTCCTTTTTTGAATAAAGCATACCAGTTGGGTTGCTTGGTGAATTTAATACTAAAGCAACTGTTTTATTTGTAATGGCTGCTTCCAGTTGTTCTACTGTGACTTTAAAATTATTCTCTTCTTTTCCTTCAACATACACTGGTACACCATCTGCGAGCTTCACCTGCTCGGGATAGCTGACCCAGTAAGGAGTAGGAATAATAACTTCATCGTCTTTATTTAGAAGTACTTGGAATAAAGCATATAATACAAACTTTGCACCAGTTCCAACAATCACTTCATTTGGCTTATATTCTAATTGTTGATCTTTTAGAAGTTTTTTACAAATTGCTTGTTTTAACGAAGGTAATCCAGCAGAAGGAGTATATTTTGTATGCCCCTCTTTCATTGCTTTGATTGCAGCCTCGATTATGTGTTCAGGTGTATTAAAATCCGGTTCACCTGCACCAAGTCCAATTACATCATGTCCCGCTGCCTTCAATTCTTTTGCTTTTGCAGTAATTGCAAGTGTAGATGAAGGTGTTAATGCTGCTACTCTGTTTGCTAATTTCATGGTTTTCCCCCCACGTATTATGGTTTGATTGAATTGCGATATTTGCCAGTTTCAAAATACAATTTATGGTAGGTTAATCGATTATCACTACCTATATAAATAATTTCCCAAATCGGAATATTATCTTCAATCCCTAGTTTGACGGAACGAATTTCTTGTGGATCCCGTTCCCTTTTTAGTATAGTAATTGCTTCTTTTTCTGTGATTCCATCACGTTCAAATCGCGTTACTATTTTACCTTTTTTTTCTGGAATCCAAGCAATCACTTTTTCACCCTCATCATTTTTACCGATGACGACTTGATACGCTTTCGTTCCAAAATATGTATAACTATCATCAATTGTCTCAATTACTGTCTTCTCGAGGGCAATTTCATTTCCCTTCGATTGAGCATTATTGTATGGCTTCAATGCCGATTGATAAATGCCGATTCCTGTCCAAATTATAATAATAAGGAGAAGGACGAGTATCCATATGATCCATTTTTTCATTTTAATCAACTTCTTTACGTTCGATAAATTGTAAAAACTGCTTTATTTTGATCATCTTTATCGAGTGCCAATCCAAACATAAGATCCTCATGTTTTAAACTTCGATTTAACAAATCAACAATTTTATATAAATCAGGAGTATTTTGAATCTTAACAGTCGATAGAATTACTATCTTACTTTCCAAGCAAGAGCTCTCCCTTCATTCATCACAAATTTTTCTACTCATACGATATCTCTCTAACGGCAACAATAGAAGTACTACAACATTACAGTTGAAGTTGTCTACACTAAGTTGCCTTACATCATTATAACAGGTGTATAACCATTCACAATATAATTTTTTAATAAAAAATTAACTCCTAATCCCATGCCTTTACCTGTCTTTGACAGGTCTTTTTTATTCTTGGTCTCCCTTTGGTTGATCACTTTTTAACGAAATGGGAAAAACTTCGTAATCGGTCTGTGTACATTTGATGGTGACACTGCCAAACTGTTTTGTATAGTAAATGTCGATCCAACTACTATTTAGTCTTTCTAACACATCTGAGCTAGGAAGTGATCCTTTTTTATGAAAAATAATCGCAATTTGGGGATTTACATGATTCACAAATTTTTCTCCTGAACCCTTTGCATGGCCAAATTCCGCAACCTTTAAAATATTTGTTATGGGCAGCACTTTATTTGACAGCATTTGATGCTCTAATTCTGAATTAGCACTGGTCATAAAAAGAACCCGATGATTACCAAATCGGAATAATACATCCATACCAAGAGACTTCTCGCTTATCTGGTCTTCATGAATGACTTCAGCAGCTAGTAAAGAGCTTAGTTTATAGGTCTTTTGATTTTCCCACTTAACGATATTATTTTTGGAGTACTCTTGCTTATTATGTGCTCCCTGGATGATTTGTACATCTGAGAATTGTTGTATTAGCCAGTCTAAATTTGAAGTATATAATGTGTCTTGTTTTGTAATAATAATGCCTGTTAATTTTTTCACTTCATAGACTTCAAGGTACTCCTTAAGTTCCTCTTTGGTTCCGTTCCCACCGGTATTCACTAGGAAAAACTCTCCATTTGGTATATGGATCAAACTTGCTTCACCATTTGATAGGTCTAAAAATGTAATCGCAATCTCATCTTCGGATAATTTAACATTAATTTTCTCTATATTAGTCCGCACATTTTCGCTTGTCCAGCCTGAAGTAAATAATGTTAAAAAAATGAATAAGATCAGATTAATATATTTCACAAATCAGCCTCAAAAGAATTAATATCTATAACCATTTTTCAACATATTCCATAAGCTCATGAAGAGGTTTTTGAATCAAATTCATTTGTGGAATTGATGAAACGAACTTTTTTCCATACCATGCTGTTATAATCCGACGATCTAAAATAAAGATTACCCCTTTATCTTTTTCAGATCGAATTAACCTTCCAATACCTTGTTTAAATCGAAGGATTGCTTCAGGTAAAGATAGTTCCTTAAAAGAATCTCCACCCTTTCCTTCAATTTCCTTTGTGCGAACAGCGAAAATTGGATCGTTTGGAGGAGTAAACGGCAGCCTGACGATAACAAGTGCGGTTAAATCTTCACCTGGGATATCTACACCCTCCCAAAAACTGCTTGTACCTAAAAGAATTGCCTTTTCAAACGCCTGAAAATTCTTTGTTAATTTTGCCCGACTACCGCCACTTATACTCTGGGCAATTAACACAAACTCTTCAAGTTGCTGCATTCTTTTTAAATTCATATATGTTTTTTGGAGCATATCATGAGAAGTGAAAAGAACAAGCATACGTCCATTTGTTTTTTTGGCAATTTCAGCTATATGAACTGAAATCGAATCAACAAATTCATCCTGTGATACAGAATTGATTAGTGGAACAGTTGATGGAACCATCATCACTGCTTGACGTTCGTAATCAAATGGTGATGGTATTGTCAATGTAATGGGTTGAAAATCTGTCAAGCCAAGCTTCTTAATAATATAGGAAAATGAATCATCCACTGTTAATGTTGCAGAAGTCATAATCACACTTTTCTTAAAAGTAAAAAAGTGGTCAGCTAGATATTCAGAAACATCTGTGGGTTCCACAAATAAGGTTGCCGAATTTACTGGCCCCTTTGGATCGATTTCAATCCAAACCATTTGATTTTCCAACACGTCATAAAAACTCTCGATAATAGCACATTTTTCAAATAATAAATTGAAACATAATAGATAATCATTAAATAAACCTAATTGCAATGGTGTTAGCATTGACTTATTTTGAATAATTAGCTCGTTTTGGTATTGAATCATTGTAGAAAGTTCTTTCTTTGAAATACTCAACTTTGTCAGTTGTTCCATCGCTTCTTGCCAATACTCACCTGATTCATTATTTCGATCTACTACATATTGAATCCGATTCGTTTGGTTTTCATTCGATTGTTTTGATAATGCATGACTACGTATCATCCGGAAAAATTCATTAACAGATGCTCTCATGTCCTTTAAAAGTTGGTTCACTCGTTCAAATGAGTCTGAATTGTATCCAATCCGTTCCACTATTTTTGATGATTTCTTAAGTAAATCGTTTGTTTCGAATAGACCAATCCTCGTCAGAACAGAGTGAATCATTAAGTAATGAATATGAAATCCTACCTGCCGCTTTGCAAGGGTTTCAAAATGATGGGCTTCATCCATAATCAAATAGTCGTAAGAAGGGAGAATTTCAAAGTCATAGCTCAGATCCTGTAATAACAAAGCATGATTTGTAATCAATATATCCGCTTTTTCAGCAGATTCCCTTGCTTTTTTATAAAAACTTCTTGACTCCCAGATTGTATCTTCAAATCCGTGATTTTCATATGTGCTTTTCACACGATCCCATAAAAGCTTGCCACCTGAAGGCAAATTAATTTCGTCAATGTCTCCTGTTTCGGTCTCAGTTAACCATACTAATATTTGAGCCTTAGCTAAGACCTCATCATAGTTTTCACTGTCCTCATAAAGTATTTGTTCAAACCTTCTTAATGAGAGATAATTCCCTCTTCCTTTTAATAGTGCAACTTCGAAATCAAACGAAAGGATTTCACGCAATTTCGCGACATCCCTCTCAAATAATTGTTGCTGAAGTTGAAGGGTATTTGTACTAATCATACAACGTCCCTTCTTTTTTGAGATATAAACTGCTGGAAGCAAGTATGCTAATGATTTCCCAATACCTGTACCTGCTTCGATAATTGCGTGTTGGTTTGTTTCAAGTGCATGGTGAATTGTTTGCACCATTTCTAGCTGTCCCTGTCGAAATGGAAAATCGTGAATCACTGAATGAAAAACCTCAGTATAAGTATTACTTTTTGGGTTTGCTTTACCCTTTTGTTTTTTCTTTTTACGCAGAGCAAGTCCACGATAGATGTCAAATTTCGATTCACGCTTTGCGTGTTTGGATCTATCATCTATAATCTCTCGCAAAATTTCACGGATATCGCTTTTAAAATAATTTGAAAGGGTATAAAGCTTTTGAATTGTTACCAACGGCAGTTGCTCAATTTTATGTACTATTTTTAAGAGTATTTCTGCTGTTACTTCAGCATCACTATCAGCCTGATGTGGATTTTCATGTGTTAATGAAAGAGATTCTGCAAGCTGTCCAAGTTTATAGCTATCTGCCAATGGAAGCATTACTCTAGAAAGTTCAACCGTATCAATAGTAAGACATTGAAATTTCGTAAAACCGCACTGGGCTAATTCCTCCTGTAAAAAAGAATAGTCAAAAGGAACATTATGAGCAACAAAATAGGAATCCTTAAACATCGAAATAATTTCGGGTGCCACAATTGAAAAATCAGGGGCATTCGCAACAACTTCATTTGAAATACCAGTAAATTGCTCGATAAAAACAGGGATGTCTTGTTTCGGGTTTACAAAAGTTGCAAATCTTTCAATAATCTCTCCATCTTCAATGACAACAGCTGCAAACTGTATAATCTTATCACCCTTCTTTGGAGAATTCCCCGTAGTTTCCAAGTCTACAACGACAAAGCGTTTTTTCATTTAGTCCCACCTCCTAACACAAACGCCCCCAATATGGGGGCGTTGTACTTATAAAGTTTTTTACAATACAGTTGCAGCTGGTTCTTGAAAAAGTAATTCTTTAATTTGATTCTCTTCGTTCATGATTGCTACCCTAGGCTTATGTTCAGACAGTTTCTCTTCAGGTACAATTGCATACGAAATCACAATAATGACATCTCCCTCTTGTACAAGACGAGCAGCAGCTCCATTTAAACAAAAAACTCCGCTTCCTCTCTCACCAGGGATAATATATGTTTCAAGTCGAGCCCCATTGTTATTATTTACAATTTGAACTTTTTCATTAGCAACCATTCCGACTGCGTCTAATATATCTTCATCAATAGTAATACTACCTACATAATTTAAGTTTGCTTCTGTGACACGTGCTCTGTGTATTTTTGCATTCATCATTGTACGGAACATGATGCTCCCCCTTGAATCAAAAGATTTCAAAATGTGGTTCAAAAAGTACGGTGAAAATGACACATCGGTATACGATCTTCGACTAACTACCGACACGTCCTGTGTCGAACGTCGAAGTCACTACATCCTGTAGAAGCTCGTTGGTTTGTTTTTTCCGTTCCTTGGAGAAGAAAACCCGCTTTTAAGGCGTGCGAAGCGGAATCAATGAAGAAACATTCCTTGTGCTCACGTATACACAACATACGTTCCGCTACTCAAAACTTCACCGCCTCGAACTTCTTGGTCCTTTTCATCCTCCTTTTGAACTCGTTTTTATACATCAAAAGTTATATTATCAATAAGTCTGACTTTTGTAAACTTGACAGCGATCGCAATAATGATTTTTCCAGTTAGCTCCGAAAGCTCGTCAAGCTCTGGGTAACTGTATATTTCTACATAATCGATTTCACCAGATGTATGTTTTGTAAGATGGTTCATGATTAATTCTTCAACTACCCTTGGGTTGCGTTGGCCATTCTCGATAGCTGTTTTAGCCATTTGAAGACCTTCATATAATCTCGTAGCTTCTGCCCTCTCCTTGGCAGTTAAATTTACATTACGCGAGCTTTTTGCTAACCCATCCTCTTCTCGGACAATTTCCACCGGAACAAGCGTAATCGGGAAATTAAGATCAGTAATTAATCCATCCACCACAGCTACCTGTTGAGCATCCTTTAACCCGAAATACGCTCGGTCTGGCTGAACAATATTAAATAATTTGATTAATACTGTTGCAACTCCGTCAAAATGTCCATTTCTTTTTCTACCACATAACACATCTATTCTAGATTGAACATTTGCAGTCAGTGACATTTTGGTTGGGTACATATCTTCTGTACTTGGGTGAAATAAAATATCAACACCATTGTTTTCTGCGAGTTTGCTATCTCTTTCAAAATCACGCGGATAGGATTCAAAATCTTCATTCGGACCAAATTGAAGAGGGTTTACAAATATACTTACTGCTAATACATCATTTTCGCTTCTTGCCTTATTCATTAATGTTAAATGACCTTCATGAAGGTACCCCATTGTTGGTACAAATCCAACCTTTTTTCCTTCCAGCTTTAAGGTCTTGATATGTTGCTGCATTTCCTTGATCGATGTTACAATTTTCATGTTCATTTTCCCCCATAAAGGCTTGCAAGCTCTTCTTCTTTCATTGTGTATGAATGTTTTTCATCAGGGAATGACTTGGTTTTAACCTCAGTAATGTAATCTTGGATTCCTTGTTTAATCTGGTTATTAACTGAAGCATATTGCTTCACGAATTTTGGAACACGATCGACGCCATATGAAACCACATCATGGAAAACAAGAACTTGACCATCTGTACCATTTCCAGCCCCAATTCCAATAGTAGGAATTGAAATGCTGTTTGTAATTTCTTCACCTAATTGTCTAGGAACACATTCTAAAACTAAAGCAATCGCACCTGCTTTTTCCACTTTTTTGGCATCCTCAATTAGCTGTCTAGCACTTTCTGCATCTTTTCCTTGTACCTTATAACCACCTAAGACACCAACAGCTTGTGGGGTTAATCCTAAATGCGCTACTACAGGAATTCCTGCTTCAGTTAATGCTGAAATCGTGTAAATGACATCATTTGACCCTTCGATTTTAACTGCATGTGCCCCCGATTCTTGAATAATTCGAGCAGCATTCTTCAAGGCATCAGATCGTGAGACATGATAAGACATGAATGGCATATCCGTTACAATATAAGTA
This sequence comes from Ferdinandcohnia sp. SAFN-114, assembly GCF_059415045.1. NCBI lineage: Bacteria > Bacillati > Bacillota > Bacilli > Caryophanales > Bacillaceae > Ferdinandcohnia > Ferdinandcohnia sp. SAFN-114. The sequence continues at coordinate 19,555 of NZ_JBPFDQ010000080.1, forward strand.
TCCTTTGCACCACGTTTTACGGCCTTCGTATGATGAATCATATCATCAACTGTTACTGGAATAGTAGAATCATAGCCTAATACAACCATACCTAATGAATCACCTACAAGGATCATGTCGACCCCTGCTTCCTCTGCAAGTTTTGCAGATGGATAATCATAAGCTGTTAGCATTACAATTGGCTCTTTCTTCTGCTTCATTTTTAAAAATTCTGTTGTTTGTTTCATCATTTTTCCTCCTTTTGGCTTTTAAAGCTCGCCTTGCTTAAGGCTGTCCTCGAGTCCTTAAAAAGAGGAGATGAAAAACCGATTCGTGGACGTTTTTTATTAACTTTATTCAGTAGAGACTGCATAAAGTTAATGCCTCCGGCGGATGCCACAATTTTTCAAAGGAAATTTTTCGAGACACCATCGAAAAAAATTGGGCACAAATACGCCAAGGCGTATTTGATTACGAAGTAAAAAATCCTTCTTTCAATAAAGAGAAAGAAGGATTAAACATGAATGTTTTCGGTAAATTTCATCCCTCTGTCCCAGTCCAATGGATCAAGGCAGAATATAATTGTAAATGACATTGGTAAAACTTAAGTCACTGGTGCAGTTCCGACAGGATACCACCCATTACTTTGAATTATATAAAAGATTCAATATTATTTCTACACTTTATTTTTCAGGAATCTCAATATCCGCTGAATAGATATGGTGCAATTTTCCGGACGCATCCTCTAGAAGTAATACACCTTCGTCATTGATTCCAATTGCTTTACCTTCAATTGAACCTGAAAGTGTTCTTGCAACAATTCTCTTGCCGATACTTGTTGCATAGCTCTCCCATAATAACTTCACAGCCTTGAAGCCATGTTGTAAATATTCCTTATACAGTTTTTCAATTTTAAATAAAATTACCTGAACGAGCTTCGCGCGATCAATTTTTTCTCCTTTTTCAATTGCAAGTGAGCTTGCAATTGAATGTAAGCTTTCAGGAAAATGATTCAATTCTTGATTTACATTAATGCCAATTCCAATAATAACTGAATTAATCCGGTCTGTCTCTGCCTGAAGTTCAGTTAGAATACCAACAATCTTTTTATGATTGATTAATATGTCATTTGGCCATTTTATATCAGGCTCTAACCCTGTTACTTCTTGGATCGCTTGGACTACACCTACTGCCGCCAAAAGTGTTAATTGCGGAGCTTGTGAAGGTGGAATTTGTGGTCTTAGTATCATGCTCATCCAGATTCCTGTATGCTTTGGTGAATACCAGGACCTGTCAAGTCTTCCTCGACCAGTTGTTTGTTCTTCAGCCACGACAAGTGTGCCCTCAACTACACCATCATACGATAGCCGGTGTGCTATTTTTTGCGTTGAGGTGAGTGATTCTTCAAAATGAATATTTCTTCCAAGAAACTCGGTTTCCAGACCCAATTGAATTTCGTTGCCGCTAATTTTATCTGGTTTCGTGATTATACGATAACCAAGTTTTCTAACTGCCTCTAATTCATACCCTTCGTTTCGTAAATCTTCAATATGCTTCCAAACGGCAGTACGTGAGCACCCAAGTTGCTCACTAATTTTTTGACCAGAAATAAATTCTCCGTTAGCATTAGAGAAGACCTCTAACAATCTTTTTCTTATTTCTGATTGCACGATAGAAGCCACTCCTTTATTTTTACCTTGTTATTTACCACTTCGTTTTCAAGTATTCCATCTTCTACTTTAATATAGAGATCTGAAATCCATTTACCTGGTTTTTGATTATACCAATTTAATAAATCCTCACCCGTAATATCTAATTCTGATCGCTGCTTAATAGGCAGCTTTTCATATTCTTTTGATGGTGATGTTTCTTGTCCAAATCCAAGCACATTTAAAATTCTCTCAACTTGTTGGACACATTTCGCTCCTGAATCATATAATAGCCGATTGTTCCAACCAGTTTGAAAGACATTTTGTATACAAGCTACATTTTTTACAACTTGATCCACAACTTTATTCGGAAGCTTCCATTGCCTTAAAAACGAATTAAGATCCTCTTTAGACAACAAATAACTAACAAGTGTCCAATACTCAGATCTGTCTTGCAATTGATTCCATTTGTATGCAGGGAAGTTTTTCAACCCTTGTATTTCATCTTCTAATCCTGGTATGTACTGAAATAATCTTGTCTCAATTAAAATTGGAAATGCAGCCTGACAACTCAGACCAGAAAGTAATTTTTCAAATTCGATAGTAATCCGTTCAACTGAAATTTTTTTTAATAAATATGCATTTTCCATGATCGCAGATTGAGTTTTTTCACAAAGTAAAAAGGACAACTGACTTAAAAATCGAACGGCCCTCATCATCCTTAGCGCATCTTCACGAAAACGTTCAGTCGGATTACCAACTGTTTGGATTACTTTCTTTTCTATCGCTTTCCTTCCATCAAAAGGGTCAATAATATCTCCATTAATCGTCATCGCAATCGCGTTCATTGTAAAGTCTCTTCTTTTTAAATCTTCATGTAGGGAAGTAACAAATTCCACATGTGAAGGTCGACGGTAATCCTCATAACCTTCTTCCGTTCTAAATGTTGTCACCTCAAATTGTTCACCATCGTGTAAAACGATTACGGTGCCATGAACGGCTCCGACATCAATCGTTTTTGGAAATAAATCGATGATTTGCCCTGGTAATGCCGAGGTTGCAATATCGATATCACCGATTGGACGATGAAGGAGAAAATCACGAACAGAACCACCAACAAAATAAGCTTCGTAGCCATTATTATGTAATGTTGTAAGAATTGCTTTGGCTTTTACAAAAGATTCATCCATCGTCGTGAGCCCCTATCAACGTTTATTCGAAAGTATTGAATAATATAAATCCTCATAGTTACTGACAATTCGTTCAGAATTAAACTTTTGTTGGACAGATTTAATTGCCTGATTTGACATCTTTTGATGTAACTCAATATCAGATAGCAGGTTAATTGCCTTATTTGCAATATCTTTAATATCACCTAGTTCACAAATATAGCCATCTACACCATCTTCAATGACTTCTGGAATTCCACCAACATTTGTACCGATTGTCGGAACTCCACATGCCATTGCTTCAATGAGAACGAGTCCAAAGCTTTCTTTTTCAGATAATAGTAGCTTTAAGTCACTGATTGAATACAGTTCAGCAAGGTTCTCCTGTTTTCCTAGGAGAAGGACTTTATCATCAAGGCCTAATTCATCAATTAATTTGCAGGCTGTTGTTAGCTCCGGCCCATCGCCAACTAATAACAGCTTTGATTTAACTTCTTTTTGAACGAGGTCAAATGCGCGGATAACGTCGGGTACACGTTTCACCTTACGGAAGTTGGAAACATGGATAATGACTCGCTCATCCTCTTCAATCCCATATTGACTTCGCAAATCATTCACATCTCGTTTGTAATAAATTTTCTCGTCTACAAAATTATAAATCGTCTTAATCTCTTTTTTGGGCTCGATTAACTCATACGTTTGATCCACAAGTGATTGTGAAACAGCTGTCACCGCATCAGATTGTTCAATTCCAAAGCGTATAAGTTCTGTTAAAGATGGATCATACCCGAGAACAGTAATATCTGTACCGTGAAGGGTCGTTACAATCTTTACATCACCGCCCACCATTTGCTTAGCTAAAAATGCACATGCTGCATGTGGAATCGCATAGTGCACATGAAGAAGGTCAAGATTTTCCCTCTTTGTCACTTCTGCCATTTTACTAGCTAATGCAAGGTCATACGGCGGATATTTAAAAACTGAATATTGATTGACTTCCACCTCATGAAAGTAAATATTTGTATAAATTTTGTTGAGACGAAATGGAAGACTTGAAGAAATAAAATGAATTTCATGTCCTTTTTCTGCAAGTAGCTTCCCTAACTCTGTTGCTACAATACCTGAACCGCCAACAGACGGGTAACAGGTAATCCCAATTTTCAGTTTCATTTACGAATCTCCCAATTCTTCATTAAATACACGTATGTGTATCTACGAACTTACAAATTATTTCCTTCTTGTCTATCACGGATTATTTCACGCCATGAGAAAAATCCTTGTTCAAGGCCATGAATAAGCACCTCAGCCGTTCCCATGTTTGTCGCTAAAGGTACAGAATATACATCGCATAATCTTATAAGTGCTGTTACATCTGGCTCATGTGGCTGTGCAGTAAGTGGGTCTCTAAAAAAGATTACCATGTCCATTTGATTGTTTGCGATCATCGCACCAATCTCCTGATCGCCACCTAATGGTCCGGATTGGAATCTGTGGATTTTTAACCCTGTAGCTTCAGAAACACGTGAACCTGTTGTACCTGTGGCAAACAATTCATGATCCTCTAAAATAGATTTATAAGCTGTAGAAAATTGAACAAGATCATTTTTCTTTTTATCGTGAGCAATTAATGCAATTTTCATCGTTATGTATCCCCTTATTCGATAATATTTTCCAATCCATAAACCAGTACATCGAGGTTCATTACAGTGTCAACCGATAATTTAACACCTGACATGAAAGAAGCCCGGTTGAAAGAATCATGGCGAATGGAAAGCATTTGTCCATTTCCGCCGAACAGTACCTCTTGATGTGCGACAAGTCCAGGTAAGCGGACACTATGTATACGAATTCCGTCATATTCAGCACCTCGAGCACCTTGAATGGTTTCTTTTTCATCAGGGTGTCCTTGTTTCTTTGATTCTCTAACAGTTGTTAGTAGTTCTGCCGTTTTCGCAGCTGTTCCAGATGGAGCATCGAGTTTTTGGTCATGGTGAAGCTCGATAATTTCCACATCCTGAAAATACTTGGCTGCCATTTGTGAGAATTTCATCATTAAAACTGCACCAACCGCAAAATTTGGAGCAATAATTGCACCTAATTTACGTTCCTCTGCAAGCACTGACAATCTTTCTAATTCCTCTTTTGTGAACCCTGTAGTGCCAACGACTGGCCGTACTCCATGTTCAATAGCAATCTCTGTGTGATATTTACCCGTTTCAGGTGTCGTTAAATCAATCAAAACGTCAGGGTTTGTTTCTTTAAACGCTTCCTTAATATCAGTAAAGATAGGTACGTTAACATTTGAAAATCCATCAATCTCATTTAGGGACATTCCATTGTATTTATGATCGATTACCCCTACTAAAGAAAAATTCTCAGTTTCCTGTACAAGCGTTACCGCTTCTTTTCCCATTCTGCCTCTTGGTCCAGCAATTACGATTTTAATGGTTTCCATTCTTTTATCTCCCCTATTCGTTAGTGTCAATACGAGTCCATCTATCTTTATCTCTTGTATTAAATTTATTCATAACAGTATTATGTGCGTCTTCAAGGTCAATGTTCAAGGAATTTGCAAGACAAATCAAAACAAATAACATGTCTTGAACTGACCTAGCCAAATGAGACATATATAAAACACCTATCCATATTAAATTTAACACTTTTTCATTAATTTGA
>NZ_JBPFDQ010000081.1:0-24639 GCF_059415045.1 Ferdinandcohnia sp. SAFN-114
TCAAATTAATGAAAAAGTGTTAAATTTAATATGGATAGGTGTTTTATATATGTCTCATTTGGCTAGGTCAGTTCATAGTAAACGCCCCTTTTTATCACCTTTCCAGGCATTCAAAAGGATAATCCATGCAATCAGACTTACTAGAACAGCTCCCACCATAATGAATAAATGGATGTAAGGGATCATTAAGAAACTAAGTCCATAGAGTATTAATAAAGTAGAGCCAAATAAAATGGCATTCAAAACAAAAAGAAATAAACCACTGAGCCATGGATTTTGGAACCAATTATAGCTTGATAGTTTATTTACTATGCGATTATTGGTACCTATGTAATTCACAAGTTTGTTTTTATAAATTCCTAAAATAATCACTAATAAAATACCGAGCAATAAAGTAAGTGTCATTTCTTTCCCTCCAAATGTTATATATTATCATCCTAACCAATATTTTATTGTTTTTCAATAAAATATTACCGTTATTTACTATTTTATTATTGTTTTTAAAAAATAAAAACGTGAATCCTTTATAAATTCACGTTTAATTACTTATTAATATTTAATTTTTATATCTCTTATCAGGAATTATTGGAGGAAGCCTTGCCAAATATTACTTCGTTTCTCCTGTCCAATTCATCATTCCACCAACCATGTTTCGGACTTTATAGCCTTGGTCATCTAGATATGCACAGACATTGAAGCTTCTACCACCAGAGCGGCAAATTATGATGTATTCCTGGTCTTTATCAAAATAATCGAGATTTGCTGGAATTTCTCCCATTTTAATATGCTTTGCTCCAGGGATCATTCCCTCTGCTACTTCTTCATCTTCACGAACATCAACAAGCTCTAACTTATCGCCTGCCTCGAGCTTTTGTTTCAGTTCTTCAGTTGTTATTTCTTCAATCATTAGGTCCCATCCTTTCACTTTCTATCTCGACCATTATAGCAAACCGAAATTGTGGATTACAATTTTTCAAAACTCAAGTTTTCCATATTCTTGAAAGCTAGAATTTCTTTTTAAAAAAGAGTATGCTATAACTAGCTGAAAACAAGGGGGAAAAGAAGTTGACTTATCCAAATACAGACGAAACCATTCAACTTATCAAAGAACTAGTTTCAATTCCAAGTCCATCTGGAAACACTAACGAAGTGATTAGTTTCGTTGAAAATCTTTTAAAAGAGGCAAATGTAGATACATACCGAAACCGAAAAGGCGGACTAATTGCTACTATTCCTGGTAAAGACACACAAAAACACCGGATGCTCACAGCCCATGTGGACACATTAGGTGCTATTGTAAAAGAAATTAAACCAAGTGGTCGATTAAAACTTGATCTAATTGGTGGATTTAAATACAACTCCATTGAAGGAGAATACTGCCGAATTGAAACTTCAACTGGCAAATTTTTTACTGGGACAATATTAATGCATCAGCAATCTGTTCACGTATACAAGGATGCAGGTAAAGCTGAACGCAACCAAGATAATATGGAAGTCCGGATTGACGAAAAAGTAAAAAACTCGGATGAAGTTAGAGCTCTTGGTATAGAAGTTGGTGACTTTGTTTCATTTGACCCACGTGTAGAAGTAACAGCTAATGGCTTTATCAAATCTCGTCATCTGGATGACAAAGCAAGCGTTGGTATTCTGCTTCAATTGATTAAGCAAATCAAGGCAGAGAATATTGAGCTTCCATATACAACTCATTTTCTTATTTCTAATAATGAAGAAATTGGCTATGGCGGTAACTCCAATATCACACCCGAAACAGTAGAGTATTTAGCAGTAGATATGGGGGCAATGGGGGACGGTCAATCAACCGATGAATATACAGTTTCCATTTGTGTGAAGGATGCTAGTGGACCTTATCATTATGCGTTCCGCAAAAAACTTGTCCAACTTGCGGAAAAACATGAAATCGGGTATAAGTTAGATATTTATCCATATTATGGATCTGACGCATCTGCAGCTATTCGTTCTGGGCATGATATTATCCATGGATTAATCGGACCTGGAATCGACTCTTCCCACGCATTTGAGCGAACACATAAAGATTCAATTGAAAACACTACAAAGCTACTCTATCATTATCTACAATCTGGAATGGTGGAGTAAATGGTACGGATGCCATTGTGGCTCCTTTAGAATGTTAAAAGCCCTCCAAAACGGAGGGCTTTTTACTATTAATTGGCTACAATATTTACAAGCTTACCTGGTACTGCTATAACTTTGCGGACTGTTTTTCCTTCGATTTGTTCTTTTACAGGATCAGCACCCATCGCGATTTGCTCAAGTACTTCTTTTGAAGCATCTGCCGGAACATGAAGCTTTGCTTTTACTTTTCCATTCACTTGGATAACAATCTCGATCTCAGCTTCAACTAATTTTGCTTCATCAAATGCTGGCCATGACTCATATGCAATAGATCCTGTATTGCCAAGCTTCTCCCAAAGTTCTTCAGCCAAGTGAGGAGCAACTGGAGAAAGAAGTTTTACAAAGCCTTCAATAAACGACTTAGGCAATTCAATTGCTTTGTATGCATCATTGATGAATACCATCAATTGTGAAATTGCCGTATTAAAATGTAATGCTTCATAGTCTTCTGTTACCTTTTTCACTGTTTGGTGATACACACGTTCAAGTGTAGTATCGTTTGAATCAGCTTTAACTTTGGATGTTAAGCTACCATTGTCATCGACAAGTAAGCGCCAGATTCGATCTAAGAAACGACGAGAACCATCTAGGCCGTTTGTTGACCAAGCAATGGAAGCATCTAATGGTCCCATGAACATTTCGTATAAACGAAGAGTGTCTGCGCCATGAGATTCAATGATGTCATCAGGGTTTACTACATTTCCTTTTGACTTACTCATTTTTTCGTTACCTTCTCCAAGAATCATACCTTGGTTGAACAACTTTTGGAATGGTTCTTTCGTTGTAACGACACCGATATCATATAAAACTTTATGCCAGAATCTAGCATAAAGTAAGTGAAGTACTGCATGCTCTGCTCCACCAATATAAATATCAACTGGCAACCATTCTTTTAATTTTTCCGGATCTGCGATGGCTTGATCATTATGTGGATCAATGTAGCGTAAATAATACCAACAGCTGCCTGCCCATTGTGGCATTGTGTTAGTTTCACGACGGCCTTTTTTGCCAGTCTTTTTATCAACTACATTTACCCATTCTGAGATATTTGCAAGCGGTGATTCACCAGTTCCGGAAGGTTTGATTTCTTTCGTTTTTGGAAGCACAAGTGGAAGTTCTTCCTCAGGAACAGTAGTCATTGTTCCATCTTCCCATTGAATCACTGGAATTGGTTCACCCCAATAGCGCTGGCGGCTAAATAACCAATCACGTAATTTGTAGGTAATTTCTTTTTTACCTAACTTATTTTCTTCTAGCCATGCAATCATTTTTGAAATGGCCTCTTCTTTATTTAATCCATTTAGGAAATCTGAATTAACATGCTCACCGTCACCAGTATATGCTTCTTTGGAAACATCACCGCCAGCTACGACTTCCTTAATCGGCAATTCAAATTTTTGTGCAAATTCATAGTCACGCTCATCATGAGCTGGAACTGCCATTATAGCTCCTGTTCCATAACTCATTAGGACATAATCGGCAATCCAGATTGGCATTTTTTCTTGGTTAACAGGGTTAACGGCATATGCACCAGTGAATACACCTGTTTTATCTTTTGCTAGATCTGTACGCTCTAAATCACTCTTACTTTTGATTTTATCTAGGTAATCACTGACTGCTCCTTTTTGTTCAGTAGTCGTGATTTTATCAACAAATGGATGCTCTGGCGCAAGTACTGCATAAGTAGCACCAAATAAAGTGTCTGGACGTGTTGTGAACACGGTAAATGTTTCTTCATGTCCATCAATTTTAAAGGTTACATGCGCTCCCTCTGAACGTCCAATCCAGTTACGCTGCATTTCTTTTAAACTTTCTGGCCAATCAAGCTCATCCAAATCCTGTAATAAACGTTCTGCATATGCAGTAATTTTTAATACCCATTGTCTCATTGGGCGTCTTTCAACAGGATGGCCACCACGTTCACTTTTCCCATCGATTACTTCTTCGTTTGCAAGTACAGTTCCTAACGCAGGGCACCAGTTTACAGGAATTTCATCTACATATGCTAAACCTTTTTCAAACAACTTTGTGAAAATCCATTGTGTCCATTTATAGTAATTAGGATCTGTTGTGTTAATTTCACGATCCCAATCATATGAAAATCCAAGTTCTTTAATTTGACGGCGGAAGGTATTGATATTTTTTTCCGTGAACTCAGCAGGATCGTTTCCAGTATCTAAAGCATATTGCTCAGCCGGCAAACCGAATGCATCCCACCCCATTGGATGAAGAACATTGTATCCTTGCATACGCTTCATTCTTGCTAAAATATCAGTAGCCGTATATCCTTCAGGGTGACCAACGTGAAGTCCCGCTCCTGAAGGATATGGGAACATGTCTAACGCATAGAATTTACGTTTTCCTTGTTCTTCAGTTGTCTTAAATGTTTTGTTCTGTTCCCAGTACTGCTGCCATTTTTTCTCGATCTTTTGGTGATTAAAACTCATAAGACTTCCTCCTTAATCAGTTACAAATGCTAAAAAGACTAATAAAAAAACAAAAAACCCCTAATCCCAAAAGGGACGAGAGGATATGTATTCTTCCCGCGGTACCACCCACATTAGTGACAAATTGTGCACTCACTTCATTCATCCTTAACGCGGATCATACGACAAGCACTAATTTGCACATTTGCAGTTCATGCTTATTGCTCAAAGGCGAGTTCATGTTCATCAACGATTGACTTGCACCACCCGTCAACTCTCTAACACGTGTGTAGAACATTACTACTCCTTTTCAACGCTTCATTAATTTTTGATTATATTCAGTATTGTATAGAATTTATATAAGAACTGCAAGTGAAATAGGTAAAATTGGGCTTTTCCTCCACCATTTTACCCACATATACTTTTCCTTAAACGTATGGGTTCCAAATTTGGTTTATGAATCATAGCTCCTTTTAACAAAAAAACATGTCATTGGGACAATTACTACATGAGAAAAAAAGACAAATATGTGACTAAAAACGCCATTTTGAAAGCGTTTAAACCCTTATCACTATTGGAACAATGTTTATATGCTCACTATTTCACAAACTGTCCACAGATTAGGTCAAAATGCGTGATTAAAATCACGTTTTTAGGAATGCTCTCCGAATATGATAAAGGTGTAGAAGCAAATACCAAATATCCAAGGGGGTATTATTCATGGGCAACAAAATTAAATTGTTGGTTGCATCGATAGTTGGAACTTCAATCATTTTATCTGGATGTGGTAGTAATCAGGAGGCGATGAAGGAGGAGAAAGTAGAAGCACAAACAGCTGGTTCTGAGTCGGGCCAAGGAGAAGTAATTGCTCCTCACAATGATCTTAACCAAGGACCCGTACCTTTAAAAGTAGAAAGGGTATCAGACAATGAAGTGAATGTTGAAATGACTGCTCAAATAACAGACATTGAAATTGACAAAGGGTATCTCTACAAAGCGTGGACCTTTAACGGTGAAGCACCGGGACCTGTTGTAGTTGTAAACGAAGGTGATACAATTAACTTTACACTAAAAAATATGGATCCGGCTATTCCACACAGCATGGACTTCCACGCAGTACATGCATCACCTTCAAAAGATTTCATTGATGTAATGCCTGATGAATCTGGAACATTCTCTTACCCAGCAAATAAGCCTGGAGTATTTATGTACCATTGCGGTACAAAACCAGTTCTGTCACACATCGCAAACGGTATGCACGGAACAATCATTGTAAAGCCTAAAGATGGTTATCCAACAGATAAAGAGATTGATAGAGAATACCTTATCATTCAAAATGAATGGTACAAATACAACGATTTAAATGACTTTACTAATGGTGTACCAAGCCAAGTCGTATTTTCTACTAAAGCCCTTAAAGAAGGAGATTTAAACACTAACGGCGATACATTTTCATTAAAAGAAACACCACTCCTTGCTAAAGTAGGTGACCGTGTAAGACTTTATGTTAATAATGTTGGTCCAAATGAAGTGAGCTCCTTCCACGTAGTTGGTACAATATTTGATGATGTATATATCGATGGTAACCCATACAACCATATGCAGGGCCTTCAAACTGTTATGCTTCCAGCCAGTGGTGGAGCAGTTGTTGAATTTACGGTTACTAAAGAAGGAACTTACTCAATCGTAACTCACCAATTTAACCATGCACAAAAAGGGGCAGTTGCCTTATTAAAAGTTACAGCAGATGGTACAGATGATGGTAGTGAAACTGTTGGACATTAAAAAAAGACCCTATAAAAAAGTACACTAATGGCACCCTTTTATAAGGTCAACAAAAATTCGCTAAATAAAGTTTACCATAAAAATAGAAAATTAGCAGAAAAAGAATCTCAGAATATGAGATTCTTTTTCACTTTTATTGTGCTGTATAGCCCCCATCAATTACACATGCCTGACCAGTTATTCCTCTTCCATGTTCACTTGCTAAAAACATAACGTAATTTGCAATTTCCTCAACCTCTAAAAGGCGCTTCTGTGGGACAAGGGGATAAATAACCTCCTCCAAAACCTTTTCCAAATCCACTTTTCGCGTCTTGGCTAAATCTGCAAGTTGATTCCTTACAAGTGGTGTATCGACATACCCAGGACATAATGCATTTACTGTAATTCCATGCTCAGCGCCTTCTAATGCAGCAACCTTTGTTAATCCTATTACCCCATGCTTTGCACTATTGTAGGCAGCTTTACCAGCAAAACCGATTAAACCATTTATGGAAGCCATATTAATAATCCGCCCAAACTTCTGTTGTTTCATAATTGGAAAAACATGCTTCATTGCCACAAATGGGGCAGTAAGCATAACGGATAATAATAGTTCAAATTTTTCTTTTGGAAATTCTTCAATTGGAGACACATGCTGCAACCCTGCATTGTTGATTAGACAATCAATTCTTCCGTATTCCGCAACAGTATTTTTAATCATCTCAATAATTTCTAGTTCATTTGTGACGTTACATTTTAAACCAATCGCTTCATATCCTGCCTCCTGAAGCACTGATGCGGATTTTTTTACTGCCGACTCATCTACATCCGTTAACACAACACGTGCGCCATTCATAGCAAAGGTTTTTCCCATTTCAAATCCAATCCCTCGTGCTGCACCGGTAATTAAGATAACCTGATTTGTAAACATGACGTCCGTCCTCCTAAATCCCTAAACCTAAAGAAAATAAAATAATGGCAATGGCTAGCCCGATTAATGGAACAATTACTGTTAATGCACCAACCGCCCCATATGCATCCTTATGTGATTCTCCACATATCGAACGAACCGTTGTTACAACATAGCCATTATGTGGGAGTGAATCCAATGCACCTGATGAAATAGCCACTACCCTATGAAGTGCCTCTGTATTAACTCCTGCATCAACATAATGTGGTGCTAGTAATGGAAGTGCGATCGCCTGACCTCCAGAAGCTGAACCAGTCATTCCGGCAATGACACTAACTGCAATTGCTCCTCCAATTAAGGGACTACCTGGGATACTAGTCATCGCATCAACAGCAACCTCAAAAGCAGGAACCGCTTTTGCAACTCCTCCAAATCCAACAACAGCGGCAGTGTTGCCAATCGCAATTAATGCACCCATTGTCCCCTCTGAAAGTGCTTTATTAACCGATGTGAAATACTTTCGATTCAATAAATACGTTGAAATAACGCCACCTAATAACGCAATAATAAGTGCGGATTGAGCAAGTTTGTCATGAAAGAAAAACGAAATAAGAAGAACCACAGCTAACGGAATAAGTCCTGTAATCGGGTGTGGCAGTTCTTTATTTTCAACAATTGGGTCATTTTCTCTTGAAACGAAGGTTTCTCCATTTGCAACTGCCTTATTAATCATACGTTTTAACCACCAACCGCCAAAAATCATCATAAATATGGCGACAATAACACTTACTTCCCAGCCCGCTAGTGGAGATGTACCTAAATATTCAATTGGGATCCAGTTTTGAATTTCAGGAGAACCTGCGGATGTCATTGTAAATGTAACAGAACCGAAAGCTAATGTTGCAGGGATAAATCTTCTCGGTAAATTGGCTTCTTTAAATAGACTGATGGCCATTGGATAAACAGAGAAAGCAACAACAAATAAGCTTACACCGCCATAGGTGAGAACTGCACATGCTAAGACGATTGCAAAAATGGCAAATTTCATTCCTAATTTATCAACAATCCATTTTGACACACTATCAGCCGCACCACTATCCTCCATCACTTTTCCAAAGATGGCTCCTAATAGGAACATCAGATACCAAGACGTAACGAAACTTGAAAAACCACTCATATAATTGCCAACAAAGTTTGCTTCTCCCTCACCGGCTAACTGCGGAAACAGTGGTAGGCCACTTAAAACTGCTACAACTAGAGCACATAATGGCCCTGCAAGTAGTAAGTTCATGCCTCTCATTGTTAAATAAATGAGAAGCGCCAAACCGCCAACTAAACCAATCATACTGAGCATTTTATATCCCCCTTACTCAAATTTTTTTGAAACAATGTCAATTAAATACAACAATTCTGTCTCCAATCCTATTTAATTCAGTAACCGCTTTCATTTTCCTTTTGACCTCTTTTTTGATTCGCTATATTTGACCTCCTTTTGATCATTTCAGTTTTTAAAGTTGCAAGTAGCATGCCAACATCAAAAAGGTCACTAAATCGCCATATTTTAATTTATTGTGCATCCTATCATTCCAGAATTCTGGAATGGTAGTTTCCTAGTTTTTTAGAAATTGAGTTTACATGGGCAAAAAAGAATTCCAGAAATCTGGAATAACGTTCCGGATTTCTGGAATTCACAATTCTATCTTTAGCTTTTTAAGTTTTTCATACATACTAGATTTACTTATCCCAAGTGCTTTGGCGGCCAATTGTTTATCGTCACTATACTTTTGTAATGTTTTCTCGAGCACCCTTTTTTCAGTATCCTCAAGAATTTCCTTTAAAGTTTTTTGGCCGATTAATAATTTGGGATCGTCAACTAAATATTCCGGTAACGAACTGATCTCTATTTTTTCCCCACTTGTTAAATGGATAGCTGCTTCTACTACATTTTCAAGCTCACGAAGATTTCCCGGCCACTGATGTTGGTTAAAAATATTCATTACCTCATCGTCAATTGCAGTAATTCTTTTTCCCGAACGCTTTGAAACTTTTTCAATAAAAAATTGGGTTAATGGACCAATATCTTCTGGCCTTTCACGTAGGGGCGGAATTCTGAACGGGATTACATTGATTCGGTAAAATAAATCCTCACGAAATCGATTTTCTTCAATCATCTGCTCCAAAGGTCGATTCGTCGCTGCAATCACACGAACGTCAACTGGGATAGGCTTTACTGCTCCCACTGGTTCGACTTCTTTTTCCTGGAGAACGCGTAATAGCTTTATCTGCATATTTAGTGGCATGTCACCCACCTCATCTAAAAAAATGGTTCCACCATGTGCAAGAACAAACTTGCCTTTTTTCCCACCCTTTTTTGCTCCAGTGAATGCTCCTTCTTCATAACCAAATAACTCTGATTCTAATAAATGCTCAGGGATTGCTCCACAATTAATTTTAATAAAAGGATTTTGACTTCTTTCACTCAGTTGATGAATACTGTGTGCGAACAATTCTTTTCCAGTTCCACTTTCACCTCGAATTAAAACAGAAATATCACCTGATGCGATATTTTTAACCTTTTCCTTCAATTCAATCACTTGCTTTGAAACCGATTTAATATCAGTTAACGTATATTTAGCCCCATTGTTTTCCTGCCAATCTTCAATATAGGTTTGAAGCTGTGACATTAAGCTTTTAATATGACTATTCATCTTATTTAATGCCTTAGTATCTTTAAAAATAACTGCTCCTACTGCCCCAACTATTGTCTGATCAGAGTATATCGGAATCCGATTTGCAATCATATAATTCCCTTTTATATAATGCGGACTGCCAATTTCCTCTTCTCCGGTTTGAACAACAATATGCATTCTTGTGTTTTCGATTACCTTTGTTACATGTGTACCAATTACCTCTTCCCGGTTAACTTCAAGGAAATCACAATAATTTTTATTCATGTACATAATTTTCCCTTGATGATCTACTACAACAATCCATTCATAAGCAGTGTCAATAATCGTTTCAAGAATTTTGTTTTTGAACTCAAAATCATTGTGATTAAACATATATTCCCAACACCCTCTTTATTCACCCTTTATATGTTCATCATATCATCTGAATAGGTATTCATTAAAGAGGATAAAAAAGACCTGATACAATTTTTTGTATCAAGCCTTTTTCATTATGCACTAATTACAACACTTGTTTTTTCTTTTAATTTTTTATCATAAATCATGGTGGTGAAGATGGATACGAACAATAATACCGCTAATACCGTAAATAACATGCTCATCCCCCATAAGTCAACAAGCATTCCACCGAGTACTGGTCCAATCATACGCCCGCCAGTGGCCATACTATTTACAATTCCTTGGTAAAATCCTTCGCGCCCCTTTGGTGCAAGATCGTTTGCAATGGTCGGTACAGCTGGCCATACAAACATTTCCCCAACTGTTAATATAATCATCGCAACTAGAAATCCACTAAATGAGCTTGCCGTTGAAACAATAAGAAAAGAACAAATAAAAATAAGAATTCCGATAATAATTTGTTTTTTCAAGGATTTTGCAAATGATTTTATCGCCACATTCAGTAATGGCTGCCCGAGAACAATTAAGCCTCCATTTACTGTCCATAATAAGCTATATTGCTTTAATGTAATCCCGATGTCCTGTGTATAGCTTGAAATAGTGGCTTGCCATTGCACATAGGCCACCCAACATAAGACATAACCAATACAAAGAACTAATAACGCTGTTAATTTTGAGCGATTTTTAACCATTTTTGATTGTTCTAGTAGGTTTGATTGAGTAGCCTTTTCCGCATGAATTCCACGGTAACCAAACAAAGCCACTAAGAAAAATAGAATATACATAAATGTATTTGCCATAAAAATATAATCAAATGAATAAGATGCCACAAAGCCACCAAGCCCTGATCCAATCGCAACTCCTAGGTTTTGCGCGATATAAACGGCATTAAATGACTTTCTCCCACCTTCTGGCCAAACAGCTCCTGCCATGGCAAACATGGCTGGGAATACCATACCTGTACCAAGTCCAATGATTGTTAGGAAAATTACATAATGTGGCCATCCATGATAAAAGGTCAGTCCAATTAGAGCCACTAATGAAATCAAGATTCCTGTCAGGATTGATTTATAGCCACCAATTTTATCAAATAACACGCCACCTACTAAATTTCCAATAACGGTTGCACCCGCATTAATCATTAATACAAGACCTGCAACAGATAAAGATTTACCAAGATGACCATGAATGTAAATCGCGTTTAACGGCCATAAAAAAGATGAACCTGTGACATTAATGATCATTCCAATAATAATCATCCAAAGCGCTCTCGGCATACGGGCACCTCCTTTAAATTCACGTATTTATCCATACCAAAAAATATTTTATTCCTTTCCTCTTGTTAATTCAATTTAAAAAAGTATTCGGATAAATGGACACAAAAACGGGATACCCTCGGGAGAACGTGTAGCACAAGAACTAGTAATGGTACATGTTTAGGAAAATTCAGCGCGTGCCTGTACCGAAAGGGCGGTGTCACGTCACATGCTCGGGCAATTTCGCGCGCGAGCATGTACCGCAAGAGCGGTGTCACGGTACATGCTTAGGCAAATTTAACGCGTGCCTGTACCTCAAGGGCGGTGTCACAGTACATGCTCGAGCAATTTCGGCGTGAGCCTGTACCGCAAGGGCGGTGTCACAGTACATGCTCCGGCAATTTCGCCATGAGCCTAAACTGCAAAAACATTTTAAAGCCGCGCTAATATTAATGGACACAAAAAACAAATCGACAAGCGAATTTCGCTTGTCGGTTTGTTTTTTATTCGGGACGTTGTTTTGATTTGATTGGTTGTCCCTTTTTTAGATAATTTTGCTTTGATTTTTTCACAGGATCAAAGTCCTGCCCGAACTCCAAATCATTGCTGTTTACACCGTTTTTTGTTTTTTGCTCTGGATTATTTTGTTTCGAACGCTTTTTCATGAATTCATCCCCTACATCTTATACTGTTGAATCACGTTTACATCCAAGGTCATATCATTTTGAAGTTGCTGTAATTGCAACCTCATTCGGTGCAATTGCTCTCGTTGCTGATCATTACAACTTTGAGCTAACTTTGCTAATTCATTAGTGGCTTCTTCCAATTGCATTTGAGCATCTGTATATTCCGTTGTATTATAATGCTCCTGTCTTCTAGCAGTCGTAATTTGTTCCTGAGCATTTCGGATTGAATCCTCACAGCGCTGTAAAAAGGCATCTACTGATTGTCGAGTAGCCATTCTTCCCCCTCCTACATTCCAAATGAGAAGCAAAAGCCTTCTCTACTATAGTTTGTTCATCCTTCATTTCTTCTCTCATAAAGTTATTTCCAATTTATAAAGCCCCCACGCACACGAGATGGGTCAAAAAAGATGCTTGCCACATAAAGTGTGTTCTTAGTTTTTGATCTTCGAATTTCCATTTGAGTTCTTAAAAGCCCCCGTGCTAAAATTTACATAGCAAATTCTTATCTTAGTTAGGAGGGGCGATTTTATGCCTCAAGGAAATCCATTTTCATATTCAACAGATAATAAACGTTACCATACATGGAATTACCACCTCCGTCGTACATTTGGACATAAAGTATTTAAAGTAGCCCTTGATGGAGGGTTTGACTGCCCAAACCGTGACGGAACAGTCGCACATGGTGGATGTACTTTTTGTAGTGTCTCAGGGTCAGGTGACTTTGCTGGAAACCGTGCAGACGATATACTTACACAATTCCATACAATTAAAGATAAAATGCACGAAAAATGGAAAGATGGTAAGTACATGGCATACTTCCAAGCGTTCACAAACACCCACGCACCTGTTGAAGTATTGCGTGAAAGGTTTGAACCCGTTTTAAGTCAAGAAGGAGTAGTCGGAATCTCTATTGCTACAAGGCCTGATTGTCTTCCTGATGATGTTGTCGAATATTTAGCAGAACTAAATGAAAGAACCTACCTCTGGGTTGAGCTTGGTTTACAAACTGTACATGAAAAAACAGCGCACCTTATTAACCGAGCACATGATTTTCAGTGTTATGTTGAAGGAGTAAATAAGCTTCGTAAACATAATATTCGGATTTGCTCCCATATTATAAATGGCCTCCCACAGGAAACACCAGAAATGATGATGGATACAGCTCAAGAAGTAGCGAAACTTGATGTACAAGGTATCAAAATTCATTTGCTACATTTGTTAAAAGGAACACCTATGGTGAAGCAATATGAAAAAGGACTATTGGAATTTCTCTCTTTTGATGATTATGTACAATTAGTTTGTGACCAACTCGAAGTTTTACCACCAGAAATGATTGTTCATCGTATTACCGGGGATGGTCCCATTGATTTAATGGTCGGGCCAATGTGGAGTGTGAATAAATGGGAGGTATTAAATACAATAGATGCCGAATTGAAACGTCGTGACAGCTATCAAGGAAAATTATATAAGAAGGTAGCAGAAAACGTATGAAATTAGATCGTATACTTCCATTTGCCCGTAAATTACTTAAACTTGCAGTTAGAGAAGGAGATTATGCAGTTGACGCTACAATCGGAAATGGTCACGACACAGCAATGCTTGCTTCTTTGGTTGGTGAAAATGGACAAGTTTTTGGCTTTGACATTCAAAAAGAAGCTATTGAAAACACAACCACTCGTTTAAAAGAGCAAGACCTGTTTGATCGCGTTCGTTTGTTTCACGAGAGCCATAGTCAACTTTTAGCGATGATTCCCACTGAAGCCCGCGGCAAAATCGCAGGGGCAGTCTTTAATTTGGGATATTTGCCTGGAGGAAATAAGGAAATTGTTACAAAGGCTGATTCTACAATTGAGGCAATTGAGCAATTACTTACTGTCATGAAACCTGAAGGTATTATAGTACTTGTTGTGTACCATGGTCATGAAGAGGGTGCAGTCGAACGAGATCAGCTGTTAGAATATTGTTCAACGCTGGACCAAACCAGCGCTCATGTATTAATGTACCGATTTATGAATCAAATGAACAATCCACCTTTTATTATCGCAATTGAAAAAAGATAGAGCCCAGACTGTTGAAAAACGCTCGCATACTTCGTTGCTTGCCTCCCTCGTCCGCTCATGAGGGCTACTTCTATTCGCGTCTTCGCTCAGCGGAGCGCCTTGTCTGACAAGCGTTTTCAAGACAGTCTTGGAAGAATTCATCCATAACTTCACTTATGAAAAAAGATAGAGCCCCGTCGCTCTATCTTTTTCTTATTCAAACACATGTTGAAATCTACGGTAGGCTCGTCCATTTACATAAAAGAAAAAAGAAGTCTTCCCACCGAGTCTAATAATTTTCTTCGCAATTTTTAATACACTTCGTTGTGCCCTTACCTTTTCATCTGATAGATATAGACCTAATAAACCCCTATTAATCATTCGGTGAAATTTTTCGTTTGGTAACCCGGCTGTATGTTTATCTGCTTCGGTGATAAAGTGCTTAAGGCGATCTACCAATTCATTTTCATGTGGATAATAAAAACAGAAATTTAAGTCTCCACCTTTACGGTCCTCTTCTTGATCAATGAAATAATCAAGAAGGATGTGCAAGCCTTGGATATATGGAAAATACCCATTCCGAACTTTGTTGGCCATCTCCTCGTTGAATTCTTCATGAAAAGCGTAAGCAACTAAACAAAAAATCCCTAGTGTAGACCCTGAACAGGCTGAGAATTCATACCATTCCATGTTTGGCAAATCCTTTTGGTGATCTTTAAACCAATTCTCAAGTCTTGGAACTCGCTCTTCTACCTTTACATGTTTATGAACTTGTAAAGCACAATAATAACTTGCCAACTCCTGTAAATAATCAGCAATCTTATCATAATGATGAAGGTTGTGAAGAACATCCTGACAGGTTGTTACTAGGCTCTCCAAGTAACCCCCATCATCCTGTTCTTCTCGAAATTGATAATAGTTTTTTGTTGGACATCCTGGTCGTAAGGCATCTGGCATAGAATCATGTAACGAGCTAAAATCTAACGGATCAAGCGAGGTGCTTCGATCACAAAGATTATCTAGATAGTCACTAATCGTTTGATACGCAACGATAAATCGAATGCATTCCTCCATTTGTCCTTCTGATAATAAGGCGAGAATTGCTCCACCTTCACAGTGAAACGTTTTAGTTTGAATACTCGCTAATGCCTGTCTCCGAAGTTCCTCATTTGGAATAGCCTCCGCTTTCTTTTTCCAAATTGATAATTCACGATGTACAATCGGAAATACCTCACGATACACTTTCTTCATTAAACTAATCGGTTTTGTTGGTACCATCGATATCACCTCAATATTTAGGAACATTGAATATATGTAAGATTTACGATAATTGTAAAAGTTGATACACTTACCATAAATGATTATTTATCGAATATCAAACGAAAGGATGTAACTATTATGATTTATCCATACAAAGGGAAATATCCTGAAATTGCCGACTCTGTATATATTGCGGAATATGCGACAGTTACTGGTGACGTAAAAATTGGTGAGGAAACAAACATTTGGTTTAATACTGTCATACGGGGGGATGTGGCACCGACCATTATCGGAAAAAGAGTGAGCATTCAGGATAACTCAACCTTGCATCAAAGCCCAAATAATCCTTTAATTATTGAAGATGATGTCACAATTGGTCATCAGGTGATCCTACATAGCTCTATTATCCGTAAAAATGCGCTAATCGGAATGGGGTCCATTATTCTTGATGGGGCAGAGGTTGGTGAAGGGGCTTTTATAGGTGCCGGAAGCCTAGTTCCACAAGGCAAAAAGATTCCACCAAACACTCTTGCATTCGGAAGACCAGCTAAAGTTATTCGTGAATTAAATGATGAAGATAAAAAAGATATGGCCAGAATTCGCCGTGAATATGTGGAAAAAGGGCAGCATTATAAGGAATTACAAAAAGAAAAACGCGGTTAATCAAATACGCCTTGGCGTATTTACGCCCAGATTTTTTTGAGCTTGCTCAAAAAATTACCCTTGAAAATCTATGGCATCCGCCGGAGGCTTTAACTTTATTCAGTCAAGTTTGATACTAAATTGGATAATCTATTTGCTTTCATCCAACCACTCATAGCATTTCAGATGAATAAAGTTAAAAGCTCACCATTAAGGCGAGCTTTTTTCTTTCTTATTTTGCAGCTTGTGTTTTAAGCGCTTCTGCTTTGTCAGTACGCTCCCATGGTAAATCAAGATCATTTCTACCAAAGTGACCATATGCAGCGGTTTGCTTATAAATTGGACGACGTAGATCAAGCATCTTGATAATTCCAGCAGGACGTAAATCAAAATTATCACGAACCAATTCTACAAGTACATCCTCTGACACAGTTCCGGTTCCAAATGTGTCTACAGAGATAGAAACTGGTTGTGCAACACCGATTGCATACGCAAGCTGAACTTCACATTTATCCGCTAAACCAGCTGCTACGATGTTTTTCGCAACATAACGAGCAGCATATGCAGCTGAACGGTCAACCTTAGTTGGATCCTTACCCGAGAAAGCGCCACCGCCATGGCGTGCATAACCACCGTACGTATCAACAATAATTTTACGGCCAGTTAACCCAGCATCCCCTTGAGGACCACCAATTACAAAACGGCCAGTAGGATTAATGAAATATTTAGTATTCTCATCAATTAGTTCACTAGGAACGACAGGGTTAATTACATGTTCTTTTAAATTACGTTGAATTTGCTCTAATGAAATTTCAGGATGGTGCTGGGTTGAAATAACAATCGTATCGATACGAACTGGATTGTTGTTCTCATCGTATTCAACAGTAACCTGAGTTTTTCCATCTGGACGTAAATATGGAAGAATCTCATCTTTACGTACCTTTGTTAGTCTGCGTGATAACTTGTGAGCTAATGAAATTGGTAGAGGCATTAATTCTTTTGTTTCGTTACAAGCATAACCAAACATTAATCCTTGGTCTCCAGCACCAATTGCTTCAATTTGCTCATCAGTCATTTGACCTTCACGTGCTTCTAACGCTTGGTCAACCCCCATTGCAATATCTGGAGATTGCTCATCAATGGATGTTAAAACTGCACAAGTTTCATAGTCAAATCCGTATTTTGCTCGTGTATAGCCAATCTCTTTAATCGTTTCACGGACAATCTTTGGGATATCTACATATGTAGAAGTTGTAATTTCTCCCGCAACAAGTACAAGACCTGTTGTGACAGAAGTTTCACACGCTACGCGTGCATTTGCATCACTTGCTAAAATCGCATCTAAAATAGAATCTGAAATCTGGTCACAGATTTTATCTGGATGTCCTTCTGTAACAGATTCTGAAGTAAATAAACGGCGTCTATTTGTCACAAACGCTTCCTCCTTTTCGGATTCAGAATCGAATAGTTCGAGTTCTGACATTCATTGATACGGTACTCATTCCCTTAGTATTGTTACCTTCACGATTTTCTATCCTATATTAAATGAACAGTTATCTACGATCAAATGTGCCTTGGCGTTTTTGCGCCCGATCTTTAGGCCGACACGATGTGGGTCATAAAGACGGTTGCCACAGGAAGCGAAAAATTTCCGCTAAAAAATCGAGGCATCCGCCGGAGGCTTTAACATTATTCTGTTGGAATCGAACTCCGAGAATAATTTAAACACATATCACGCGTTAAGTAACATCAATAAAACCAATAAAGAATAAAAAACCTTTCCTACTATTTCGAGGAAAGGTTTATCGTTTATCCAGCCTTTCACTCTTATCGATCAAGGACATACCTTGCTCAGGTTAGCACCTTATCACTTTTTCGAATGTGGAGACCTACTAATAGGTTTCACTAAAAACCATTTGATATGTAAGAAAAGTGATGGTTGCCGGGTTTCATTGGGCCTGTCCCTCCGCCAGCTCGGGATAAGAGAGTATCCGTTCAATGACATATGATATCGCAGTAGTCCTTAAGGTGTCAACAGAATTCCGAAAAAAAACAAAGTCGAAGTGTGTCACACTATTTCCTCAATATTGACAAACTATAAAAGAATTATCGATTATAAAGGACTATTTTAGAATCTGCGCGCACTTTTTAATGATATGTTACGTAAAATACGTTAAATAGTATAGACTATTTTTATTAATGTGTTATACTAATTGTAAATTTGAGATAATTTATGGAAATTTAAAAATTAATAAAGGATGGTTTAACATGAATTCAGTTGAAGTTACAAATGAGCAGCTATTAGAATTAGTGAATGGAAAAAACGCACTTCATAACCTATCTGTTCCTATTTTAGTTGAAAAAGTACTATCTAGACAAGAGGGAATCCTTACTTCGACTGGGGCTATACGTGCGACAACTGGGAAGTACACCGGAAGATCACCTGAAGACAAATACATCGTAGAAGAAGCATCTACTAAAGATAGAATTGATTGGGGTAAGGTAAACAAACCAATTTCTGAAGAAGTATATGAAAAACTTTATACAAAAGTACTTTCATACTTAACAGAAAAAGATGAGATTTTCGTATTCAATGGATATGCAGGTGCAGACAAAAAAGTACGCATGCCAATCCAAGTAATCAATGAATATGCTTGGCATAACCTTTTCTCTCAACAAATGTTTGTTCGACCAACAGAAGAGGATCTAAATACACATCAACCTGAATTCACAGTTATTTGTGCACCAAATTTTAAAGCTGATCCTGAGGTAGATGGTACTCGCTCTGAAACATTCATTATTATTTCCTTTGAAAAACGAACAGTGTTAATCGGAGGAACTGAATATGCTGGAGAAATTAAAAAATCAATCTTCTCTGTGATGAACTATGTATTGCCTGAAAAAAATATTCTTTCCATGCATTGTTCTTCAAACGTAGGCCCTGAAGGTGACGTTGCACTATTCTTTGGTCTATCTGGAACAGGAAAAACTACTCTTTCAGCAGATCCAAAACGTCGTCTTATTGGCGATGATGAACACGGTTGGTCTAGCTCTGGCGTGTTTAATATTGAAGGCGGTTGCTATGCTAAATGCATCAACCTTTCTCGCGAGAAGGAACCACAAATTTTCGATGCGATTCGCTTTGGCTCTGTGTTAGAAAATGTGGTTGTAAATGAAGAATCCAGAATAGCTGATTATGATGATAATTCATTAACTGAAAATACAAGAGCTGCATACCAAATCGATAATATAGATAATATTATTGTTCCTAGTATTGCAGGTCATCCGAATACAATCGTATTTTTAACTGCGGATGCTTTTGGTGTTTTACCTCCTATCAGTAAACTAACTAAGGAACAAGCCATGTACCATTTCTTAAGTGGATATACAAGTAAACTAGCAGGAACAGAACGTGGTGTTACTGCTCCACAAGCAACATTCTCAACTTGCTTTGGATCACCATTCCTACCACTTCCTGCAACAGAATATGCAGAAATGTTAGGTAGAAAGATCGATGAACACAATGTTCAAGTATTCCTAGTGAATACAGGTTGGACTGGAGGAGAATATGGCGTTGGAAGCAGAATGAAACTATCATATACTCGCGCAATGGTTCAAGCTGCTTTAGAAGGCGAATTAAATAATGCTGAAACTGTGAAGAATGATATTTTTGGTCTGGAAATTCCAATTCATATTCCTGGGGTTCCTGATGATGTACTTCAACCATCAAAAACATGGGCGGACCAAAGTCAATACTATGTAAAAGCAAAAGAATTAGCTGTGAAATTCAAAGAAAACTTCAAGAAGTTCTCTAATGTTGCTAAAGAAATCGAATTATTGGGCGGACCACGCATTTAATATCAAATACGTTATCGTCTTGATCAGCCCTTTCAAGTAAAAGACGATCTTGCTAGAAGGTGCTTCCTTACCCTTTTGACGGATTGGCTTGTGACCTCGAACGTAATAGCGTTGGAGCTGGAAATAAAGGAAGCTCGAGGAAATTAGTCCTCGAGCTTTTTTGTATGGGGCTCCCTCGTTTTCATCCACTCCGTCAATCGTCTTACTGTTTCTCGATTTACATGTGGCGGAAAATAATGAGTGTATAGTGGAAAATACCAACTTTCTACCTCTTTTCCGAGTTCCTTTATTCTTTTTTCTAGTCGATATGCATGGTTAATAGAAACATTTTTATCTTTTTCACCATGAATAATAAGAACTGGAGCCTCCAGCATTTCAAGTTCGTATAATGGTGTTCTCCATTTATAACGCTCTGGATATTTTGTAGGTGTTCCTCCAATTACCCGCTTTAGCATTCGCCGTAAATCGTTTCGTTCCACATACGTTAGACTTAAATCACTCACACCACCCCATGTAACGAGTGAACAGATCCCGGGATGCTGAATGGCCGTAAGAAGGGCCATTACTCCTCCGCGTGAAAATCCAAAGACATGAATCCGGGTCGGGTTCACTTTTTCATGTTCCTCAAGCACTTTAAAAGCAGAAAATGCATCATATCTATCATGACCGGCGAAATCTTCATTACCATCACCACCCTGATTTCCACGATAAAAAGGTGCCATCACTACAAAACCTTCTGAAGCAAATTGGATGATGCGACCGATTCTGACCATCCCTACATTTTTTATTCCACCACGTAGATATAAAAAACCGTCATATACACCTTCTTCCTTTGGTTCAGCCAGATAACCTTTCACTTTTAGTCCTTTACTCCAATATGTAATTAAATAAAGATTGATTGCCGGATTGGGAGACGGGTATCTCTGTTTTTCAATAATAGTGCCTTCCACCATATTATCCATCCTCTCTACAACATGATTGTACAACCTTTACTTTAAATGTTCTAAAAAAACGCAAAAATAGGCATTCACACATTTTTGTCACGTTTCATATTCTATCTTAAGAAATTACTATAGTCGACAGATGAACTGTCAAGGAGGAATGAATACATGCGTCGTATTCTTGCAAGCCTTTTTGCTTTACTGCTTATTATTCCGTTAGCCGCTTGTAATAATGACCAGGTTCAAAAAATCCGTATAGCAGAGGTTACTCGTTCAGTGTTTTATGCACCGCAGTATGTAGCGATTACCGAAGGATTTTTTGAAGAAGAAGGCTTAGAAATTGAATTAACAACAGTACCAGGTGGAGATAAGACCATGACTGCGTTAATTTCTGGTGGTGCTGAGGTAGCCTTAGTAGGTTCTGAAACATCCATATATGTTGAGGCACAAGGCTCAACCGACCCTGTTATTAATTTTGCAGCTCTTACACAAACCGATGGTACATTCTTAGTCGCAAGAGAAAACATCGAAAACTTTAGCTGGGAGCAACTCAAAGATAGTACATTCCTTGGCCAACGTAAAGGCGGTATGCCACAAATGGTTGGGGAGTTTGTATTAAAAAAGCATGGAATTGACCCACATGGTGATTTGAATCTTATACAGAATATCGACTTTGCGAATATTTCTAGTGCTTATGCCTCTGGCACAGGAGAGTTCGTCCAGTTATTTGAACCAACTGCTAGCCTTTTTGAAAAAGAAGGCCGTGGCTATATTGTTGCATCATTCGGTGAAGAATCCGGAAAGGTCCCCTATACTTCTTTTATGACAAAACAAAGCTTTATTGATGAAAATGGGGAAGCTGTTGAAAAATTCACAAGAGCTATTTATAAAGCACAACAATGGGTCGATTCCCATAGCCCAGAGGAAATCGCAAATTCGGTTCAAGAGTTCTTCCCAGATACTCCAATTGATCTAATCACTTCTTCTATTGAACGTTACAAAAATCAAGGTTCTTACGCAACTAACCCTGTTTTATCAGAGGAAGCTTGGAATAACCTCCAAGATATTATGGACGAAGCAGGAGAATTACCAAAGAGAATTGACTACAACACACTTGTGAATACAAGTATTGCTGAAAAAGTAATTTCTAAATAAAGATGTTCAAAAAGTCCGGTGAAAATGACACATCGAATTTCTTCGTACATTGCTCAGAGAACACGATGAATAACTAGGTAATGCGCTGCTTGCGTCCACTCGTTCCACGAGGTCAATTCCTCAGCGAAAGGCTGCTGTGGAATTAACTCAAACAGTTGCCTCGCTCCGGTACTCGGGAGCTCGCGCTGCCTTGAACTTTCGACGCACAGGATGTGCAAGTGCCAGCAGGATAGGATATGAGACCGGCGCGGTCCTTTTCATCCTCCTTTTTGAACACATGTTAATAGGAGTGTTACTATGAGTTTTTTGTCAATAAAAGATATATACCATGTTTATTTTACAAAGGATTCTACAACGACCGCACTCGAGGATATTTCACTCACAATCGAGGAGGGAGAATTTATCTCTCTTCTCGGCCCTAGTGGGTGTGGTAAGACCACATTACTCTCTATTATTGCTGGATTATTAAAACCGACATACGGAGAGGTTTTGATCGAAGGTAAAAAGATTGAAAAAGCGAAATCAGATATCGGCTATATGCTGCAGCAGGACTACTTATTTCCATGGAAGACAATTGAGGAGAATATCCTTGTTGGCTTGCAAATCATGAACCAAGAAACAGAGCAAACAAGAAAAAAAACCTTAGATCTACTTGAAGAAATTGGCTTGAAAGGAGTCGAGAAAGCTTATCCGAAACAGCTCTCAGGAGGGATGAGACAAAGAGCCGCATTGGTTCGCACGCTCGCAACAAACCCAAAAATTCTTCTACTTGACGAACCATTCTCTGCACTAGACTTTCAAACGAAGCTGAAATTGGAGGACCTTGTATCGGAGACCTTAAAGGAATACCAAAAAACAGCCATTCTTGTGACACATGATATTGGTGAAGCCATTGCCATGAGCGACCGGATTTTCCTGCTTTCAAAAAGACCGGGTAAAATTGCAAAAGTATTTGATATCCCAGAGAACTTACGCAATGAGACTCCATTTGATGCAAGACAACACCCAGAGTATTCGAATATTTTTCAGCAAATATGGGAGGAGTTAGATAAACTTGAAACAAAACCTGAACATTAATAACCTACACCATCTTTATCTCCAATCAATAAAAAAAGAGAAAAGACTAGTCCGATTTTATCAAATCCTAATTTTTATTGTCTTTTTCGGGTTCTGGGAAATTGCGAGTCGAAGCCATTGGATAGATCCTTTAATCTTCAGCGCTCCTTCAAAAGTTTGGAATCTATTCTTAGATAAAATAAATGATGGAAGTTTGTTTAACAATCTCGCTGTAACATTGTTTGAAACAGTGTTAGGATTTATTATTGGAACGGCCTTAGGGGTTATAATTGCCGCGCTATTGTGGTGGTCAGAACGTCTTTCAAACATTCTTGATCCGTATTTAGTCATTTTAAATGCGATGCCAAAAGTAGCATTAGGACCAATCTTAATCGTTGCCTTAGGTACCGGTTATGTGTCAATTATTGCAATGGGCGCAATAATTTCAGTTATTATCACGACCATTGTCATCTACACTTCGTTTAAGGAAGTCGATTATAACTACATCAAAGTACTTCAGACTTTTGGAGCAAATCGGAAACAAATCTTCCGTGATGTCATTCTCCCCTCATCTTTTCCAGCTATTATCTCCACATTAAAGGTTAACGTTGGATTGTCTTGGGTCGGAGTCATTGTCGGAGAATTCCTGGTTTCAAAGCAAGGCTTAGGCTACCTTATCATTTATGGATTCCAGGTATTTAATTTCACACTCATTTTCCTAAGCTTATTATTGATTGCCATTTGTGCAACACTCATGTACCAAGGAGTTGAACTCCTAGAGAGAAAACTAATAAAGGATTCTAAATAAAATGCTCATCTAGTATCAACTAGTGAGCTTTCTTCATTTTTAAGTATTTTTCTACATAGTCAATGCTATGGGTTAAGACATCATCCTTCATGATGAAGCTAAATCTTCGGTCTGTTTTTACATTTCCTAGTGGAATTTCTTTCAGCAAGACAGGCCCTTTTGTTTCAAAATAAGTCTTTTTCTCAAGAAGGCGATCTATCTCAGCAAAATATATATTTTTAATAATCGTTTTCCCTTTTCCTATGACCTTATATTGACCAATATATTCGATTTCCTTAACCTCAGCACCCGTTTCTTCCATTACCTCACGAATCGCTGCAGCTTCAGGATTCTCTCCCTCCTCAACCTTTCCCCCTGGAAATTCGAGTCCTCGTTCAGAATGGTTTGTTAAAAGCCATTGATTCTGATATCGACAGATAACCCACACATGCTTCGGTTGGTCTGAAAAAGGATCCGGTGTAAACGATAAATTCACTTCATTATGATACATGTCTTGAAAAACAATCATTTTTTTATTCTCCAATTGGACTAACCTAAAATAGTGAGACAATATAAAACACCTCCAAAATGGCAATACTTGAGATAAGTATTGTGACAT